>JBHIAL010000093.1:0-5388 GCA_046758525.1 bacterium | reverse complement strand
CCAGAACGTTTTCTTCCAATCCCAGCTTATCAATGGTCAGACCCATAAGTTGAGCTTTATCAAGAAGACGCAGTACCACTTTCTCTCCAAACCGGGTAGGGACAGTAGAGACACGAAAATCTACATCCCGGTTGTATGCCCTTACCCTGAATCTTCCATCCTGGGGGAGTCGGTGTTCGGCGATATCCAGCTCAGATAATATTTTTATCCGGGAGATCACCGCATTCTGTACCCTCTTGGGAAGGGTAATAATGGGATAAAGAGTGCCATCTATCCTATACCTGACCGCTACCTTCTTCTCAAGAGGCTCGATGTGAATATCACTGGCTCTTTCCCTTATAGCTCGAGAGAGAATCAAATTGGCTATTCTGATAATGGGAGCTTCTTCTGCCTCTCTTATTAATCGGTCCAGATCCACCGCTTCCTCATCTCTAACTACCTCTACCCCTGTCTCTGTTTCGCTTTCAGATTGCGCAATCAATTTGTCCAGGCTCCTGGTGGCTCTGGTAGAGTAATAGTCTCCAATGACTCGTTCAATCTCGGAAGGAGTAGCCGCAATAGTCTGAATGTTGCAGCCGATTATGGCTTTTAAATCGTCAATCATTAAAACATTGAGAGGATCAGCTGTGGCGATAGTGAGAGTATTTCCGGATTGAGAGAGGGGAATCACTTTATCTTTTCTAATTATTCTCTCGGGAAGGAGCTCTACCACCTCGGGGTCCAATCTATAGTTGGTAAGCTTCATATGGGGGATTCCTAACTGTTCAGCAAGACCTACTACAATCTGTTCCTCTGTGACTAACCCTAGCTTGACTAAGATGTAGGAGAGAACTCCCCCATTATCTCGTTGATACTGCTCAGCTTTCTTTAAATCCTCGTCCGTGATGAATCCCTCTTTAAGCAAGACATCGGTAAGACTGACTCTACTGGTCTTTGCCATTATCCTAACCTCTGGAAGTTAACTTTGCTTTATAGTAATTAAGCGTCCATAAAAAAACCATTCTTTCAGCCGAAAGAATGGGTGCGGACGTCTTTTGGATAACTTCGGCGACCCAGCTACCTCTTTAAAAGGTCTGTGGTTTTGCGTCCCACCCTTTCGAATGGTTTACCCTTTCGGTTATCTTCTTTATGTTTACTAATTTTGAAAACCCACATCCTTATTATACTCTTGCCTAAAAGTTTGTCAACTCTTCTCTATTATGTGAGAAGACGTCCCGAGATATTTCTTGACGAAGGGAGAATTGATGATAATCTTAGATTATGGCAATCCTCCTTGAGTATCTTGAAAGATCATGAAAGGAGAAGGAAAATAGAGGTGAGATTAGAGGATTTTGATTATCATTTACCTAAGGATCTTATCGCTCAGCAGCCTCTTACTCACAGAGATAGCTCTCGTCTTATGGTGCTTCATAGAAAAGGGGGAGAAATTGAGCATCGAAGATTTTCTGAACTGGGAGAGTTTTTACGTCAGGGTGAGGTGGTTGTTTTGAATAACACCAGGGTGATCCCGGCCCGGCTAAAGGGAAGAAAGATAGAAACCGGAGGAAAGGTTGAGATTTTTCTTCTAGAAGAAAAGAAAGAAGGCGGGTGGGAGTGCTTGCTAAGGCCTGCTCGAAGACTAAAAGAGGGAAGTCAGATTTTTTTCCCGGGAACAGAACTCAAAGCAGAGATTATAAAGAGAGTTGAAGGCTCGAAATCCATCGTTGAATTTAGTCCCTTAGAAAAGATCACGCAGCTTCTGGCCAGAGTAGGTCAGATTCCCCTTCCCCCTTATATTAAAAGAGTCACCGGTCCTACTTTCCGGGATAAAAAAAGATATCAGACCGTTTATGCGAGAGAGGAAGGGGCTGTGGCTGCTCCTACAGCAGGCCTACATTTCACCTCATCTCTCCTCCAGAATATGAGAAGAAATCGAATAAATATCGTTGAAATTACCCTGCATACAGGATGGGCTAGTTTCAAGCCTTTGCCTGAAGCCGAGATTGAGAAGAATGCTATTCCCGGAGAGTATTTTAAAATCGATGAGAAAGCTGCTGCAGTTATCAACCGGGTCAAGGAAGGAGGCCGTCGCGTAGTAGCTATCGGTACTACTACCACGCGGGCTCTGGAGACACAGGCTACGAGATCAGGTTTAGTCAAATCAGGTAGGGGATGGACAAACCTTTTCATCTATCCGGGATACCAATTCAAGATAGTTGAAGCGCTCCTTACCAATTTTCATATGCCCAGATCTTCCCTTATTCTCTTGGTGGCTGCTTTTGCTGGTAGAGAGAAATTGCTAGCTGCCTACCGGGAGGCGATAAAGCGGCGATATCGCTTTTTATCCTTTGGTGATGCTATGCTCATTATTTGACTTCCTTCCCATCCGTGATATTATAAAATGTATGAGTTGCAGGATCGGTGGGTAAAAGGTTGCAATTTACACTCCTTCATGAGGATTCATCGAGCGGAGCACGACAGGGAAAGATCTCCACTTCTCATGGTTCTTTCTATACCCCGGTTTTTATGCCAGTAGGTACTCAGGGGTGCGTCAAGGCTCTCTCTCCTGATGAACTAAAGGAAATGGGAATAAAGGTTATTCTCTGTAACACCTATCATCTTTATCTTCGCCCCGGCTATCAGATAATCGAAAAGATGGGAGGCTTACATAGATTTATGAACTGGAATGGAGTTATAATTACTGATAGCGGAGGATATCAGATCTTCAGTATATCCTCTTTGCAGAAATCGGAAGAAAAAGGGGTAAGGTTTAAATCTCACCTTGATGGGTCAGATCATTTTTTAACCCCGGAAGGAATTCTCCAGATTCAGCTTGCTTTAGGATCAGACCTAATTATGGTTCTCGACCAATGCACTTCCTATCCCATTTCTCATGCCCAGGCAGAGAAGGCCCTGGATAGAACCCTGAATTGGGCCAGGACCACTCGACATAGTTGGGTGAAAGATGAAAAGAGGGGACTATTTGGGATAGTGCAGGGGAGTACTTTTAAGGATTTGAGAAAGAGATGCGTTGAGGAGTTGGTTGAGATGGGCTTCAATGGTTATGCTCTGGGGGGTCTAAGCGTAGGGGAGTCACCAACCTTAAGACGAGAGATAATAGAATATACCACTCAATATCTTCCAACCTCTCGATCCCGTTATCTAATGGGGGTAGGAACTCCAGAAGAACTCCTCGACTGCATCTCCCTGGGAATAGATATGTTTGATTGTGCCCTTCCCACTCGTATTGCTCGAAATGGTGCAGTTTTCACCCGCAGGGGCCAAATAGTGATTAAGAATGCTGAATATAAACAAGATCCGGAACCGCTGGACCCAGATTGTGGATGTTACACCTGCAAAAATTTTTCTCGGGCCTACCTTAGACATCTACTCTGGGCCAGGGAAATTCTGGGGATGCGACTTACTACCTATCATAATCTTTATTTTCTGGCTCGATTGATGGAAAAAGCGGGGAAGGCGATTAGAGAGAATTCATTCGAGGATTTTAAAAGGGAGTTTATGGAAAACTATCAAGGGAAATAACATACCCATTAATAGATGGAGTTTAAAAAAGGAGGCTCAAATTGTATGCAGTTGCCTGGGCTATTGATGGACAAGGAGCACCGGGAGCAGGAGGCATGATTACTACTCTTATGCCTCTAGTCCTCATCTTTGTGATCTTTTATTTTCTTCTCATTCTGCCTCAGAGGAGAAAGCAGAAGGAACATCGGGAAATGGTGAGGAATTTAAAGAAAGGAGACAAGATAGTCACTACTGGAGGTATCTACGGAACCATTACCAGACTTAAAAAAAATTACGTGGAAATAGAGGCAGCTAATCAGGTTAGGCTAAGAGTACAGAGAAGCTGTATTTCTCAATTAAGGCGAGAAGAATAGGCGGGAGTTGTCTTCTATTTTTGCTTTCTCTCTTATTTTTTGGAGCCAGAGATTTAGCTCTTCTGCTCTTTTGCGGGAGATCAAATCTTCGGTAAATTTTTCCCTTTCTTTGGTGAACTCCTCAAGAGAAAGGTCCCTTCCAGTCGATTTTATTATATAATATCCTTCGCTTAGCCATATTGGTGGGCTTATCTCTCCTTGTGCTAGAGAAAAGGCGGTCTCCATAAATTTTTCTCGGTCTTTGTCTCCGAGCCCCTCTATCCAGTCTTCCCTCTTAAAGTATTTTAAATTCTTGTACTCCACACCGAATTTCTTAGCCAGAGAAGATAAATCCTTACCCTTTTTCACCTCTTCTTGTATCTGTTTTGCCTTTTCCTCGGCTATTCTTTTTGCTTTCTCTTCCACTACCTTCTCTTTTACTTTTGGGGCTATCTCCTTTAACGGCGGAATGCGGGAGGGTTTTCGTTCCACCAGTTTTAATATAGAATATCCCTGGGGGATTCGCACTACAGAGCTAATTTTCTCGGGATTTAAGGAAAAGGCAACCTGATTAAATTGAGGGACCCATTCCACGCCTTCAACTTTTTCCGTGGAGGAGAAAAATGGAGTGGAGTTATATCGAAAGGGATGTTTTTTCACGTAGTCGGTAAAGGTTATCTTTTTCTCCTCGATCCTTTTCCTCACCCTCTCCGCCTCTTTCTTAGCAAGGTCTTCGCTTTTTTGCTCTATCAATAGCTTTTTAACCTGTGGCTTTACTTTCTCGAAAGGTTCGGTATAGGCTTGTTTTATCCCGGTCAATTTAATTAAATGATAGCCAAAGGGGCTTTTAACTATTCCACTGATCTCACCTTCTTTTTTCAAAGAAAAAGCAGCTTTACTGAAAGAAGGAATCATCTGAGAATATGTGAAGAACCCCAGGTCACCCCCTTTTTTGGCAGAAGAGGTATCTTGAGAGTATTTCCTGGCCAGGGTGGCGAAACCAACTCCCTTTTCTAACTTCTTTTGAATCTCTTCTATCTTCTTTTTTGCATTCTCTTCTTCCTTTTCACTCGTCGAGGGGGATAGTTTGATAAGAATGTGACTGACTCTTCTTTTTTCAGGGACTTCGAAGTTAGCCAGATGTTCCTGATAGTAAGACTCTAGTTCTTTTTCAGTAACTTTGATTTCTTTGGTAAATTCTTCAGGACTTATTAAAAGATAGTCCACTTTTACCTTCTCGGGGATAGTAAAGTCTTCTTTGTGTTTCTCATAATAGGTGGTTACCTCCTTCTGGCTAACCACCACTTCCTTTTCATATTTTTTAGGAGGCACGAATATATAGACAACCTTTACCTTCTCGTTTTCGTTTAACCAGTAGTCTTTGACTTCCTGGTCAGTTGCTCCCACGCTATCCTGAATTCGTTGAGTGAGCTCATTTATGGCTAGCTGCCTTCTGATTTGCTCTTTCAGGTCACGGTAAGAAATGTGCTGGGAGTTGAGAAATCTTATAAAAGCCTCCCGAGAGGGAAAAGGC
>JBHIAL010000092.1:0-5391 GCA_046758525.1 bacterium | reverse complement strand
ATTATGGTAATGTGTGAGCTCCTTCGTCTCATTGAATCAGCTCTACCTCTAGCTCTCGGCTTCATTCTCTTTAAAGTAGGTCCTTTACCAACCAGGGCCTTTTTAACGTAAAGACTATCTGAATTTAATCCAAGATTATTCTTAGCATTGGCCAAAGCCGATTTTAAAACCTTTGCTACTTCAACCACAGTACCTTTTCGGGTAAAATTCAAAATCTCTACCGCCTCGCCTGCAGATTTACCTTGGATAAGGCCGGTAATCTTTTTCACTTTTAGAGGAGATACCCGAATATATTTTGCAACTGCTTTCACTTCCATTTAAAACTTTAGGCCCTCTTACTTCGGTGCTATAGTTCTTTTTGTATGTGCTCCGTGATGACTAAACTTCCGAGTAGGCGCAAATTCACCTAATTTATGTCCCACCATGTCCTCACTGATGTAAACGTGATGAAAATCTTTCCCATTATGAACAGCCATGGTATAGCCCACAAAATCAGGGACAATCATTGACCTACGGGACCATGTCTTTATGGGCTTTTTTGTCCCTTCCTTTTCCATTCTTTCCACTTTTTTCAAAAGAGATGGCTCTACATATGGACCCTTCTTGATAGAACGTCCCATTCTCCTACCCCCATTATCTCTTCTTTCTCCTTTGGATGATCAATCCATCTGAGAATTTCTTTTTTCTCCGAGTTTTTGCTCCCCTGGTAGGTTTTCCCCAAGGGGTTACCGGATGCCTTCCCGGGCCACTACGTCCTTCACCTCCTCCGTGGGGGTGATCTATAGGATTCATGGCCACTCCTCGAACCTTTGGACGTCGATCCAACCACCTAGATCTGCCAGCTTTACCCCCCTGAATATTCTCATGCTCTACATTTCCCACCTGACCCAGAGTAGCTTTACACTCCAGAGGAATCAACCTCACCTCCCCCGAGGGAAGCTTCACCTGAGCATATTTTCTTTCCTTACTCAAAAGTTGAGCAGTTGTCCCTGCAGAACGAACTAACTGAGCCCCCCTTCCCGGCTTTAACTCAATATTATGAATTTGGCTCCCTTCAGGGATCTCTCGTAAGGAAAGCGTATTGCCATTCTTTAAAGGTGTCTCTTCCCCTGAAATAACCTCATCCCCCACCTTCAAGTCCTTGGGAGCAATGATATACCTTTTTTCTCCATCTTTATAGTGAAGTAGAGCAATTCTGGCAGACCTATTGGGATCATACTCAATGGAAGCGACATAACCCGATACTCCATCTTTGTCTCTCTTAAAATCAATTATGCGGTACTTTCTTTTGGTTCCGCCTCCTCTGTGTCTAATACTAATTCTACCCCGACTGTTTCTACCCCCCTTCCTTTTTAAACTCCGGGTAAGACTTTTCTCGGGCTTGTCTTTAGTAATCTCCGAAAAATAATAGCCACTTCGACCTCTTTTTCCAGGCGAGGTAGGTTTGTAGATCTTGACTGCCATGCTATACTCCTAGCTCCTCAATAGTCTCTCCTTCTTTCAACCTCACGATAGCTTTCTTCCAGTTAGGCGTTTTACCAATCACTCGGCCTCGCCATCTCTTCCTTTTTCCCTTAACCCACATGGTTCTGACTCTATCTACTTTCACTTTAAATAGCTCTTCTACTGCCTTTTTTATCTCCACTTTACCCGAGGCCGGAGAAACTTTAAACAAGTACTTGTTCTCTTTTAGAAGTTGTGTCCCCTTCTCTGAAACTATAGGGGATAAGATAATGTCTTGAGGAACCTTATTCATTTTCCCTTAATCTCTCCACTATCTGTAGTAAGGCACCCTTAGTGACACATATATTTTTGTGGGAAAGAATATCATATGCATTGAGACAGAAAGCCGGAGATAGACGCAGGTTTTTTAAATTGGAAGCGGATCTTATTATCTTCTCATTTGGCTCCTCCAGAACAAGTAAGGTTTTTCCTTTTAAGGAGAGCCTTCGCAGAAATCCTGCCATCTCCTTGGTCTTTCCATTTTTTATAGAAATCCGATCCAGAATGATCAACCCTCCTTCTCTGAGTTTCTTCCTTAGACTCGATTTTAGAGCTATTTTTCTAATCTTCTGAGGGAGATAATATCGGAAGTTTCTTGGCCTTGGTCCAAAGACAATTCCTCCACCTACCCAGAGAGGTGAGCGTATGCTACCCGCCCTAGCTCTTCCTGTGCCTTTCTGAATCCACGGTTTTCTCCCTCCTCCTTTTACTTGGGCACGTGATTTTGTGGAAGCTGTGCCCTGTCGATGACTGGCCCTGTAGGCCAACACCGCTTCCCTCAAAACAGACAGTCTAATTTTCCCCTCAAAGATATCTTCATCCAGAGAAAGAACCTCGACTTCTTCTCCTTGCATATTATAAACCTTTGTCTCCATTGATTAGTTCTCGGCGCCTCTTATAGCTACGAAACCCCCCTTCCTCCCTGGCAGACTACCCTTAATCAAGAGGAGATTGAGCTCCTGGTCTATCTTTACCAGCTTCAAATTACGGGTAGTTACTTTCTTTGATCCCATCTTCCCTGGCATTTTCTTTCCCTTGAATACCCGAGAAGGATCGGAAGACGCTCCTATGGAACCGGGTCGACGATGCCAGTGTTTTGCCCCGTGAGAAGCAGGACCACCCTTAAAGCCGTGTCTCTTCACCACCCCGGCAAATCCCTTTCCTTTTGACACACCAGCAACATTTACCAGCTCACCCTCTTTAAAAGTGTCAACTTTGATCACATCCCCTACCTTTAAATCGCCGATATCCTCCACTCTAAACTCTTTTAAATACCTCCGAGGCGAAACCTTAGCCTTTCTGAAATGTCCTGACAGTGGCTTACTAACCCGGGTTTCCTTCACCTCTTCAAAGCCTAATTGAACTGCATTGTAGCCACCCTTTTCTTTAACCTTTCTCTGCACCACTACACACGGCCCCGCCTCCACCACCGTCACCGGAATAAGACTATTGTCCTCATAGATTTGACTCATCCCTATCTTTTTGCCCAGGATCACCTTTATCATAATTTGACCTCTACGTGCACTCCGGTGGGAAGATTCATTCCCATTAAGGCATCCACTGTCTTAGGATTGGACTCCAGAATGTCTATCAGTCTCTTATGAATTCGCATCTCAAATTGTTCTCGGGAGTCCTTATGGGTGTGGGGGCTCCGCATAACCGTGAATCTGCTGGTCTTCGTCGGTAAAGGTATGGGCCCGCATATTCTTGCTCCCGTTCTTTCTATGGTATCTATAATTCTCTTCACTGACTGATCTAGTATCCTATGATCATAAGCCTTTAATTTAATCCTAATTTTTTGTTTGGCCACCCATAACTCCTCTTCCAATGATTTTCTCAGCCACATCGGAAGGTACTTCCTCATAATGGGAAAATTCTATATTGGGAACACCTCTTCCTTGAGTCATTGATCTCAGTTTAGTAACATATCCAAAAAGCTCAACCAAAGGAACATAACCACTGAGATAACGAGTGTTATCTCTTGCCTCCATCTTGTAGATTCGACCTCGTCGGCTGGTGAGATCACCGATCACCTCACCCACAAAATCCTGGGGAACCTTCACCTCCACCTTCATCATTGGTTCCAATAAATAAGGTTCCGCTTCCTGACATGCCTTTTTAAAAGCAATAGAAGCGGCCGTTTTAAAGGCAAACTCTGAGGAATCAACCGGATGATATGAACCATCGAGAAGGCTCACCTTAATATCGGTTAAGGGATAACCACTCAGTATACCATTCGACATTGCTTGATCAATCCCCTTTTTTATGGCAGGCGTAAATTCTTTAGGAATAACTCCTCCTTTGGTTTTATCTACAAACGTCTCTTCTGCATCTTTCCTGGGTTCAATCTCAAGCCATACATCTCCATATTGACCTCTACCCCCACTCTGATGTATATATTGCCCTCGGGCCTGCGCTTTCTTCCTTATTGCCTCTTTGTAAGCTACCTGAGGTTTCCCCGTATCCACTCCCACTTTGAAATCACGTCGCAATCGCTCCAGGATAACTTCCAAATGCAATTGGCCCATACCCGAGATTATGATCTGCCCAGTCTCCTCATCCTGACGGATCTTAAAACTAGGATCCTCCTGAGTTAATTTAGACAATGAACTGGCTAATCTATCCTGATCCAGGCTAGTCTTAGGCTCAATAGCTACCGAAATCACGGGTTCGGCAAACTTCATCGCCTCAAAGATTAGGGGATGTTTTTCTTCACCGAGAGAATCTCCAGTATCTATCTCTCTTGGACCTATGGCTGCCCCTATATCTCCGGCGGAAATCTCTTCTCTATCCTTTCGGTAATTAGCATGCATTTCTAAAATGCGAGCTATTCTCTCTTTTCGACCCTTTGTGGAATTATAAACTAGCTGGCCGGCTTTTATCCTCCCGGAATAAACCCTGAAATAAGTTAATCTACCCATATATGGATCAGTTACTGTCTTAAAAGCTAGGCCGGAAAAGGGTTCCTTAATGGAGGCATATCTTTTCTCTTTCTTCCCACTCAGTGGATTTACGCCCACGACCGGTGGAATATCCAAAGGCGACGGCAGATAGTCTACAATGGCATCTAACAGAAGCCGAGTTCCTTTATTTCTTAAGGCACTTCCACAAAGAACAGGAACCACCCGGTGACTCAAGGTTAGCTTTCTTACCTCTCTTTTGATCTCCCCTACTTCTAGACTCCCTTTTTCTAAAAACCTCTCCAGACACTCGTCATTGTTCTCGGTAATCTTTTCCAATAAATAGTTGTACCAATATGAAGCAAGCTCCGTTAGAGGAGAGGGAATTTTTTCGGTTAAAATCTTAGCCCCCAAGCCATCTCCATGCCAAATTAAAGCCTTCATCTGGACCAGATCCACAACTCCCCTGAAGTTTTCTTCCTTCCCCATAGGTAATTGGAGGGGCAGGGGAACAAGTTCGAATTTTTGCTTGATAGAATCGATCACCCGATAAAAATCGGCCCCCACTCTATCCATTTTGTTGATGAAGGTAAGACGTGGAATATGATAACGATTGGCCTGCCGCCAGACTGTTTCTGACTGAGGCTCTACTCCCTCTACTCCACAAAAAATAATCACTGCCCCATCCAGCACCCTCAATGTCCTTTCTACCTCTACAGTAAAATCTACATGGCCGGGAGTATCGATAATATTGATACGATGATTTTTCCAGAAGCAGGTAGTAGCAGCGGAGGTAATAGTAATCCCACGTTCCTTTTCCTGTTCCATCCAATCCATAACTGCTGTACCCTCGTGTACCTCGCCCACCTTATGAATTTTTCCGGTATAGTAAAGGATACGCTCAGTAGTAGTGGTCTTTCCCGCATCTATGTGGGCAACTATACCAGTATTTCTAACTTTGTCCAGAGAATGTTTGGGTTCCATCTCT
>JBHIAL010000091.1:0-5395 GCA_046758525.1 bacterium | reverse complement strand
GTTTTTTGGCTGCCTGATAAGCCTTTAAAAAGGAATCGGAATAGATATGCTCACCTTTTATTAATTCGGCAGTAATGGCAGCATTGACTAGCTCGGTGTCGGTGACATCACAGATAGTTGCATCTAATCCCGCTTCAATAGCCATTACCAAGAAAGTCCTATTGATTAATTTTGATTCCAGGGTCTGAGAGGAGATATTGCTGAGTCCCACTACTATATGTGGTGGTGGGTCAGAAAGGAGTTTAAACTGGCGAATGGCCTCGAGTACATTAGCCGCCTGAGGTTGAAGAAACTTCAAGGGCATAATTACCGGATCCAAAAAGAGTCTTTCTGGGGGCAAGCCTTTCTCAACGGCATGGGTGAAAATCTTCGCCGCTAGTTCCACCCTTCTATTTACGTCCTGAGGGCTGCCTTTCTCATCCATACAAACTCCAATCAAGCCAACTTCGTGCTCGGCCGCCAAGGGAACAAGTTGGTCTAATTTTTCGTCATGGGCGGTGGTGGAATTGATGAGAGGAGTCTTCTGACACAGTTTTAGCGCTTCTTTAATGAACTCCAATTTGTTAGTATCTATAGAAATGGGAGTGGGCACGGTCTCCTGAACAGTTTTTATCATCCAGATATAGTCCTCCACTTTACTGGATACTGCTCCTATGTTGACGTCAATGTAGTCTGCTCCTGCCTGGGTTTGCTGAATGGCCCATTTCTTCAGAATACCCGAGTCTTTCTCCTTTACCGCCTTGACTATATCCTTGAATCCACCGTTGATTCTCTCACCAATGAAGATCATCCCGATTTTCCTCCTTTCTTCATTTTGATCCCCTGAGTTTTTCCAGATATTTTTTGACTTCACTCACCGCCTTAGGATGACGCATTATCAGGAGGTCGGCTCCTGCCAGAAGATAAACATAGGCAGTAGTTGCCTCCCAGAGAGGGCCTCTTTGAGATTGGTCTCCCCATTCTGCAATTTCATCACTTACAGCTTCTTTAACCTTCCAGACCTCTTTTCCAATGTCGCAGAGAATGGGCATGGCCCACATAGTATCTCCGCCAAGTCCAGCTATTCTGCCTCTTTCCATAATGGAATAAACATATTCCACTCCATACCCCAGAGCACCCGAGGTAGGATAAATAACGATATCCTTTGGATCCAGTCCCAAGTCGGTAGCCAGAACATTTACCTGCTTGGCGATATTGATATCTACTGGAGATTCGGCAATTAGTTTATGACCATCGGCTTTACAAAGGGCCACCAGAGTTTTGTAGTTATCTTCAGTAATCGAGCCAAAAAGACATCTCTCCCCTGCTGAAATCTCACTACATTGGGGAAGAACTTCGTTATCCTTGTCATCATTCCCACAGCCCCATACAATGAGAGGAACCCCTACCGCCTCTAAAACCGATTTTACTGCGGCAGATGCCTCATCTGGACCCTTGTCCTCGCCGTCTGGATCGCATCCAGCTAGCCTCAGACAAACCAGGTCGGCTCCGAATGCGTCCACGCTCTTTTTTGCCCATCTCCCCGGATCATCCCATACATCCGAGAAATGCTCACCTAAAATCTCTGACCAATCTTTGGGAGTAATATCCAGGACTTCCATGGCAACCACCGGCCGATGAGGGATCTTTCCTTCAAAATGGAGAAAGGGTAAGGTAGTAGAACCTCCCACCGTGATGGTACGAGTTCTCGTTCCTCGTTCCTCCGGGGTAGCCCCTATAGTAACGGTGTTAACGGGATTAGCCCACTTTTGCCTCACTTCAGGAATCAACATCTTAAATCCTCCATTGATTTCAATCTTTTTACCAAAGAAGGGAATCTACTTATATCAGTATGAGGGATAAATTTTGCTGACATAAATTCGTCCATATAGCCGGGATGGGTAATCAAATCATAGTAAGTAACCTCGTGAGCTATTTTGTATGTCTTATCCAGCGCCTCCCGGGATAGAAGTGCCATTTTTGCACCGGCTATGGAGGTATTTCCCACAAATTGAACCTTTTCCGGGGCAACATCCGGAATAAGTCCTAATACCAGAGCCTTCTCCTTGTTAAGATAACTTCCAAACCCTCCGGCTAGATAAACCCGGTCAATATCATCAAATTCCAATCCCACGGATTTGGTTAATATGCTGGCTCCGGCGAAGATGGCCGCCTTAGCTCTTATCAAGTTTTCAATATCCGGTCGGGTTATAACTATGTCCTCTCCGGTCCCGGTTTCACCCCCTGGTACCAGAACGAACTCTAGTTCCCCGTTTCTTTCTCGAATCCGATTGGTTGCCTCTGAATTCAATTTTCCGGATCTGTTAATAAAGCCGGCCTTGAATAATTCAGCCAAAGAGTCAATCAATCCTGATCCACATATACCCTTAGGTTTGACCCCATCAATGGTAGAATATTTTACCTTACCATCATCCAGGATTTTTATCCTTTCGATGGCTCCTTCAGCAGCCCGCATGCCATGTTTTACTCCACTTCCCTCAAAGGCAGGTCCGGCAGAAGCTGAACAGCAAACCATCCATTCCTTGTTTCCCAGAACGATTTCCCCGTTGGTACCGATATCTATAAGCATAGCTGCTTCCTCAGCTTCGTAGATTTGGGTAGCTAGAATCCCGGCAGTAGTGTCTCCTCCTACCCAGCTACTTATACTGGGAAGACAGTAGAGTAGACCCCGGGGATTTACCTTTATTCCCACTTCAGCGGCGCGGATAGGAGCCAGAGAGGTAGAGACAGGTATATAAGGCTCACGTCTAATCTGAGAAGGATCCAACCCCAGAAGAAGGTGAATCATGGTAGTATTGCCGGCACATAGGAGAGCCATAACATCGTTTAACTTAACTTTATTTCTAGAGATAAGAGTGGAGATAAGATTGTTTATATCATTTACTATAGCTTCCCGCAGTTTACCCGGACCCTTTAGTTCAGCATAAATTATTCTCCTGGTAACCTCCTCCCCATAAACTCGCTGAGAGTTATAGGTGGCCTCCGCATCCAAAGTTTTAGAGTTATTCAAGTTTATAAGATGAGCTACTACCGTGCAGGTGCCAACATCTACTGCTATGCCAAAATTATGGGGGGTGGTATCTCCTTCCTCAATCTGGATAACCTCGGTTGTTCCTCCCCTTATTCCAATAGTGGCCGTTATTTTTCCCCGGCTCTGGCGAAGGATTTTTGGTAGAATCCGTAAAACCTTTAAACCCGACTGCATAATGGGTTCATGGCGATGTCTTCGGATCTCTCGGTAAAGACGCTGATGATCGGCCAAATTATCTAGAAGGTTGGGTTGGGGAAGTTCAAGATATAGCTTCTGCACTAAAGGATCGTGCTTGAAGAAGACCTTTTCCCCAGTGACAGGAGTAAAAGCACGGAATCTCTGAGCATCTTTGTCAATAAGGATCTTTTCGCCTTCAAGGCGAGATTCGACTGGTACCTCAATCTCTACATCCTTCACTACCCTACTCTGGCAGGCCAGAACATAACCCTTCTGAATTTCATCTCTGCTAAGAAGAGTGGTCGGCGTGGTGTGAATGGCTCCTTTTTTCACCACCAGACGGCATTTACCACATATTCCATCCCCTCCACAGATACTGTTCACGTAAACATCAGCCTGCGAAGCAGCCTCTAAAAGACTCGTACCTTTGGAAACCCCTACTACTTTATGATAAGGCTCGAAGAGAACCTTTATCTTACGGTTTTTCATTTAAGAGGTCACCTTCCATTCGTTTTTGAGAAAACCGGGGATTCTCGCGGCTTCCTCAGGACCAACTAAAACCTTCCAGCCAAAATCCTCTTCCAGCTCAGCTCTAAAGACAGCCACCAGTCCGGGTATAATTACTGAGTTATGGTTAATTCTTTCCTTAACTTTTTGTTCCTCCAAGGTCTTGCCAATCTTTTCTGCTGACCACTTGTCTCCGGCATAGGCATTAAGTACGCCCAAACCTTCTGTCTCCACCACGGAAATATAACTCGGTATCTTACTATTTTCTACTTCTCCTTCTACCGTAAAGTAGGTAAGAGAAAAATTGGTGGTAACCAGTACGGGAGAGTGAGGAGTCACCTCCCCGAGCTCGTAAAGTTTGGCTTCTACTGCATTAGGAACCTGGGGGTCAGTATAAATGTTCTGTCTTACAGTTAATAAAGGAAGAATCTTCCAGGGCTCTGTTCCTTCCACTACTACGATGCTGCCATACTTACAGATATAGGTAGTCGCCTGGGCCACCTGTTGGAAAGGATCTTTTTCAGTGACAAAAGTAATGGTTGGATATCCCAGAGGGCGAAATGTCTTGCCTAAAGTCAGCCGCCTGATTCGAGTGAGATCCTGGAGGGTATCGGCTACATGCGGGGAGTCAACACTGAGAATAAGATCGTCCACCCCCAGTTTTTTGATTTGCTGGGTAAGATCGGCTAGCTCCTCCAAGCTTTCTCCCTTTACGGCAAGAGGAGAGCTATGCCTTTTGGCTAACGGTGCCATTTGCTGCCAGTTTTTCCCGGTGGCAGCATAGATAAGAGGTGACCTTTCGGCACTAACCTCAAGGCCAGCCTCAGCTATCTTGGGATCAGGACTAAGAAGAACAAGAGGAAGGTCGCTCATTTCTTTCACCTTTTTGACCACTCGGGCATATTCCTCCGCTGAGGTAGAACTATGTTCAACTGCTATCAGATTTATCCCAATCTCTTCTCCAACCCGAACAAAATGTAAGTTGTTAATCGCTTCTATCTGATTAACCAACTCCTCCTCAGCCAGATCGTCTTTGACTTTCACGGCGACTGCAGTAGGATGGTGAAACTTTTCCTGATGTCGGAAAAGTACGGTTTCCTGGCCTATAAGTAGTTCATGATCGTTCCTGCCAATTTTGACCAGCTTCATGGGAGGAGCTGAGGCTTCTGCCAGAGCTGCCTTTCCCTCATCAGATACGTGGGGGCACTGATCTAAAGAAATTTTCTTAGCCGCCAGCTGCATAGCAAAAGCCATACAAGTAGGAAAATTGCAATCCCCACAGTTAGTTTTTGGTAGATGCTTATAGATTTCTAATCCGGTTAAAGCCATTCCCTTCCTCCTTGACTACATCATAGGCTCCATGGAAAGAGCCGGATGCTGTTTTTCTTGCAAGCACTTTACCAGATCCTCAGAGGTCACAGCATCCTTTTCAGTAGCGATTTTATCCATCAATTCAGGTTCTCCAATTTCAGCCAAACGCTTCTCGAGCCTCTCTTTTATCTCTTCCTTAAGTTCTTGCGGCATCCAGACTACTCTTTTGATTCCTCCATCAGCAGAGATGAATTTCTCACTGGTGATGTACATCTTCCCCATCCCAATAAATCCGGGAGTCTGTATCCCGCCACCCACACTACCAGCCATGGTGCTGAAGGTCATTCCCACCGGGGTCATTCCGGTAAA
>JBHIAL010000090.1:0-5470 GCA_046758525.1 bacterium | reverse complement strand
GGGAATTTGATCCCGGTCTATCGAGAAATTCTCGCCGATCTGGAGACACCAGTATCGGCCTTTAAAAAACTCGATGAGGGGGAATTTTCCTATCTTTTAGAAAGTGTGGAAAGAGGAGAAAGATTAGGAAGATACTCTTTTTTAGGGGGCGGGTCGGGAATGATCTTCAAAAGTAAAGGGAAAAAGATCCACATAATAGAAAAGGGGAAAAATATTGCTTTAACCTGCCAGAAGGACCCTTTGCACAACCTAAAGAAGATCATAGGAAGGTTCAAGGTAGTTAATCTTCCCGGCCTGCCCCGTTTTTCGGGGGGAGCGGTGGGCTATCTAGGCTACGATATGATACGCTTCTGGGAAAAGATTCCCACATTGAACAAGGACGATCTCAGTCTTCCCGATTGTTTATTTATGCTCAGCGATACCCTGCTCATATTTGATCATATTGATCATAAGATAAAGATCGTCTCCCATGCCTTTTTAGATGGGAAAGAACCCACTCACCTGACCTATGAAAAGACCAAGCAAAGGATAGAAGAGGTAGTTGCCAGACTGAAAAACCCTCTTCCCTGTGGTTCTTTTACCAGTGTGAGGCAAAGGAAAGAAAAGACTGATATTCAGTCTAACCTTACTCCGCAGCTTTTTATGGAGGGAGTAAAAAAGGCCAAGAAATATATAAAACGAGGTGACATCTTTCAAGTAGTTCTGTCTCAAAGGTTAAAGAGAAAAGTAAATACTTCCCCTTTTGATATTTATCGTTGTTTAAGGTCTCTTAATCCTTCTCCTTATATGTATTATCTAAAATGCGGGGATTTTCAGATAATAGGAAGCTCTCCGGAGATTCTGGTGAGAAAAGAGAAAAATGAGGTTATCCTGCGGCCTATTGCCGGAACCAGGCCCAGGGGAGGAGATGAGAGAGAAGATGAGCGTCTAGCCCAGGAACTTCTGACCGACCCCAAAGAAAGAGCAGAACATATAATGCTGGTAGATCTGGGCCGCAATGATCTGGGCCGGGTTTGTGAAAGTGGCACCGTAAAAGTCACCGAACTATTAGGCATTGAAAAATATTCTCATGTCATGCATCTTGTCTCCCACGTTGAGGGAAAATTAAGAAAAGAGATGGATCAATACGATCTTCTTAGAGCGAGTTTTCCAGCAGGGACTGTCTCTGGAGCGCCTAAGATAAGAGCCATGGAAATTATCGAAGAAATTGAGCCCTGTAGGCGAGGTCCCTATGCCGGAGCCTTGGGATACTTTAGTTTCACGGGAAATCTGGATACCTGTATCATAATTCGTACCATCCTCGTGAAGGACGGATTTGCCTACGTACAAGCAGGAGCAGGTATTGTCGCTGATTCTAATCTTCAGTCCGAATACCAAGAGACCCTCAATAAGGCCCAAGCTCTCATCAAAGCGGTCGAGCTAGCTGAAGAGGGAATAGAATGATTCTGGTAATAGATAACTACGACTCATTTGTCTATAATTTGGTTCAATATCTAGGAGAGCTAGGAAAAAGAACCGAAGTCTACCGAAATGATTACCTTAGTCTGAAAGAGATAGAAAGGAAAAAACCGGAAAGTATCCTTATCTCTCCTGGGCCGGGTAGACCGGAAGAGGCCGGGATGTCCAACAGGATAGTAGAATATTTTGCTCCCCGACTACCCATTCTAGGGGTTTGTCTGGGTCATCAGTCTATTGGGCAAGTCTTTGGGGCAAGGATTGTATTGTCAGAAAATTTGATGCATGGAAAAACCTCGCTTATCCATCATTATGGAAAAGATATTTACCAGGGGGTAGAGAATCCCTTTGTGGCTACTCGCTATCACTCCTTAATCATTGAAAATGGTAGTTTACCCACCTGTCTGGTGAAAACTGCCTGGACTGCCGAAGATGAGATTATGGGTATCCGACACCGGGATTACCCTGTCTTTGGAATGCAGTTTCATCCTGAATCCATATTAACCAAGGCAGGCAAGGCGCTGCTGAAGAATTTCCTTAATCTTATAGAATGTATACATCTCAAAACCTGGCAAATTCCGGTTTGAACGGCTGGGAGTGGAAATGATCAAGAAGACTTTAAAAATCCTGGTGGAAGGCAACAATTTAACAGAGCCACAGGCAAGAAAAGCTATGGATATAATAATGCAGGGTAAAGCTACTGCCGCTCAGATTGCCTCATTCCTCACTGTTCTTAGAATGAAGGGGGAGACGGTCGAAGAGATTACTGGTTTTGCCAAAGCTATGCAAGAAAAAGTTGATACTTTCAGGCTAGAAAAGGACACCCTGGTTGACACTTGCGGCACGGGGGGAGATAGCCTTAACACTTTCAATATTTCCACAGTGGTCGCCTTTGTTGCAGCGGGAGCAGGGTTGGTGGTGGCCAAACATGGTAATCGGGCTCTTTCCAGCCAATGTGGTAGTGCCGATGTTCTGGAAACTTTAGGGGTAAAATTAACTGTATCCAAAGAAAAGGTGAGGGAGTGTCTGGAGAAAATAGGAATAGGCTTTCTTTTTGCTCCCTCATTTCACCCAGCTATGAAATATGCCCTTTTACCCCGACAGGAGATGGGGATTAGAACAGTCTTTAACATCCTCGGTCCCCTTACCAATCCTCTGGGGGCCAACGTGCGCCTTTTGGGTGTCTACCAGCCCTCGTTGACGGAGGCCCTAGCCAGAGTATTAAGTAACCTAAAGGTGAAGGGTGCCTACGTTGTTTGGGGAGAGGATGGGCTTGATGAGATTAGCATTACCGGAAGGACGAAGATAACCCAGCTTACGGAGGACAAGATAAACACTTACTATATTGAGCCTGAGGATTTTGGGATAAAAAGAGCCTGCCTCCAGGATTTACGTGGAGGCAGTAGAAAGGAAAACGCTCGCATTTTCAAGGATATTCTCGAAGGCACCAAGGGGCCCAAAAGAGAGATTGTCCTCATTAATGCTGCTGCCTGTCTGGTAGCGGCAGATCTGGCTAAAGACCTGGAGCAAGGAATCCGGATAGCGGCAAATTCTATTGACTCAGGAAGGGCTAAAAAGAAACTGGAAGCGCTGATTTATTTTACCAGCAATTAAAAGAGAGGAATTTTTTGCTCTTATCAAGAATATTAGAAAATAAAATAAGGGAAGTGAGGAAGCAAAAAAGAAAAAATCCTTTAGAGGTTCTAAAATCGAGAATAACTGATGAGGCTCATGGTAATATTTTCAAAGAAAGCATCTCATGTCAGGGAAAAACTAATATTATTGCTGAAATTAAACAATTCTCTCCCTCAGCAGGGACTCTAATAGAAGATTTTAATCCCGGTAAATTAGCCAGAATTTATGAGGAACACGGTGCCTCAGCTATCTCCATATTGATTGATCGCAGGTTTTTTGGAGGAGACCTGAAGGATATAGTCGAGGTTAGAAAAGTCACCCCCTTACCCATACTGGCCAAGGAGTTCATTATAGACGAATATCAGATTTACGAGGCGAGAGCTTTGGGAGCCGATGCTGTTCTTTTGATTGCTTCCATCCTGGAAAGAGAAAAGTTAGAAAGTTATCTGGATTTGGCCCGAGAATTAGATATGTACTGCCTGGTGGAGATCCACCGGGAAGAGGAGTGGGACAAGATTAAGGATCTTCCCGTGGATATTATCGGTATTAATAACCGTGATCTTCAAACTCTTAAAGTGGATCTAAGAGTTACTTTTGAGCTTATGCAAAAGATTCCTTCTCATAAGGTCGTGGTAAGCGAGAGTGGGATTAAAAATGAAAAAGATATTGAGAGGCTAAAAAAGTCGGGAGTAGATGCTTTTTTGATAGGTGAGAGTTTACTGAGAAGTAAAAATCCAGGTAAAAAGCTAAAGAAGCTTTTAGGAAATGACTCGCATTAAGATCTGTGGAATAACCAATAAAGACGATGCCCTGTGGGCAGCAGATTTAAGAGTTGACGCTCTAGGCTTTATCTTCGCCGAAAGTCCCAGAAGAGTGGGACCCGACGTAGTATGCAAGATTGTCAAACTTCTTCCCCCCTTTGTTTCCACGGTAGGGGTTTTTGTCAATGAGGATAAAGAAAAAGTGAAGGAAATAGCGGATCTATGTAGCCTAACCACCCTACAATTTCACGGAAAAGAGTCTTCCACCTATTGCCAGGGGTTCAGACAAAAAATCATAAAATCATTTCGGGTTAAGGACGAGAGTGTGCTAAAAAAAGCTGTGAGCTATAAAGTGGACGCATACCTTCTGGATACCTATCTTCGGGGCAGGCCAGGAGGAACAGGAAAAACCTTTAATTGGGAAATTGCCGGGAAGGTCAAGGAGCTTGGGGTTCCCCTTATTCTCTCCGGCGGTCTAAATCCGGACAATGTTGCCAGAGCAATAAGTGAGGTTAGGCCCTACGCAGTGGATGTAAGTAGCGGGGTGGAATCAAAAGAAGGAAAGAAGGATTATGGAAAACTGGAGAGGCTGGTGAAGATGGTAAGGAAGGCAGGATGAATTATTATTTCCCAGACAAAAAGGGGCATTTTGGCCAATTTGGAGGAAAGTTTGTTCCGGAGACGGTGATGCCGGCTTTGCAGGAGCTGGAAGAGGCCTATTTGGAGGCAAAAGAAGATAAAGATGGCTTTCAGGCCGAACTGGAACTATATCTCAAAGATTATGCTGGTCGCCCTACCCCTCTGTATTTTGCTGAGAGATTAACCCATGATTTAAAGGGAGCTAAGGTTTATCTAAAAAGAGAGGATTTAGCCCACACGGGAGCCCACAAGATTAATAACACCCTGGGACAGGTACTATTAGCAAAAAAAATGGGTAAAACCCGTATCATAGCTGAAACCGGAGCCGGTCAGCATGGAGTGGCCACCGCTACGGCAGCAGCTGTTTTAGGCCTACCCTGCCAGGTCTATATGGGAGATGAGGATATCAGGCGCCAGAAGCTCAATGTATCGAGGATGAAACTATTAGGAGCGAAAGTAATACCGGTATCTTCTGGAAGCTGCACCTTAAAGGAGGCTATCAACGAGGCCATGAGAGATTGGGTAACCAATATAAGAAGCACCTATTATGTCTTAGGCTCAGTAGTAGGTCCTCACCCCTACCCTATGATGGTGCGTGATTTTCAATCGGTCATCGGAAAAGAAACCAGGCGTCAAATTTTAGCTAAAGAAAAAAAACTCCCCGGCTATTTACTTGCCTGTGTGGGTGGAGGAAGCAACTCTCTAGGACTTTTCTATCCTTTTTTAGAGGACGAGGTGGAGCTTATCGGAATCGAAGCAGGGGGATTAGGGCTATCAACCCCTCGCCATGGAGCAACTTTAGCCAGGGGAAGCATTGGAGTACTTCATGGAAGCAAAAGCTATCTTCTGCAGGATAGAGATGGCCAGATTCGCTCTACTCATTCAGTAGCTCCTGGGCTCGATTACCCCGGAGTGGGTCCGGAGCATTCCTACCTTAAGAAAAGTGGTAGAGCTAAATACTATACCGTTACCGATAGTGA
>JBHIAL010000089.1:0-5473 GCA_046758525.1 bacterium | reverse complement strand
ATCTGGTGGAGGCGGAGGGAATCGAACCCTCGTCCAGAGACAAAAGCATCGGAACATCTACATATTTAGTCTACATTTTAAATTCATCTTTCCTCCCTCCTGTAGGCGGGATGAAGGAAAGACTAGCAAGTCTGGGGGATTCGCTTTGTTTCTCGCCTGCCTAGAAACAAAGCTAGCTCTACTTTCTCACGCCTGTCTTACTCCATAGAGCAAAAGCAAGCAGACGTAGCTACTAGTTGTAGCTAAAAGCAAACGCTGGGTTGGCGTTTAAGTTTAGTTGTCAGATGGATTTACAAGGTATCCGACACCCTTGCTATGCCATTCCGATTTTTCTGTCCCTGTCGAAACCGTTTCGCCCCCTTTCTTCATTTTTAACCAGGATAGTGTATTTTTCGTTCCTTTAATGTACGTTTTATCTCCCGCTCTATCGAGATTTCTCGAAGCTTTTGTCTTTTATCGTACAATCGCTTTCCTTTTGCCAAACCTATCCCTAATTTAACTTTTCCTTTCTTAAAGTATATACTTAATGGAATTAATGTCAAGCCCTTTTGGGATAAAGTTCCTATTAGCTTTTGTATTTCATAGCGATGCAGAAGGAGTTTCCGCGGTCTTTTGGAATCCAGATTTGGCTGGCTGGTGCAAGCATAGAGAGCTATGTGAAGGTTATGTAAAAATAGCTCTCCCGCCTTTACTCGGACAAAAGAATCAGTGAAGCTCACTTTCCCCTCCCGGATAGATTTAACTTCTGATCCCTTGAGAACAACTCCCGCTTCCCATGTTTCTAAAATATGGTAATCATGAGTGGCTTTCTTGTTGGTAATCAATTTTTCAACTTCTTCTTTTGGTGAGTAAATTTATCAAACTTATTAGTATTCCCAAGGTGAGAAAGGCACCGGGGGGAAGAATCATAATTACCCAGGGGCGAAAAGAATCACCAAGAACCTGCAAGCCAAATACGGAACCTGAGCCCAACACTTCCCTTATAGATCCTAGAATAATCAAAGCGCCGGTAAAGCCTGCTCCCATGCCAAGAGCGTCGACTAAAGATGAAAGAGGGGGATTCTTGGAGGTAAAGGCCTCTTGCCTTCCTAGGATTATACAATTTACCACAATTAACGGAACATAGGGACCTAAGGCCTTGCTTATGGAGGGATAGTTAGCTTTAAAAAAGTAGTCAATTATAGTGACGAAACTAGCAATAATTATGGTAAAGGTAGCAATCCTGACCTCACGAGGAATGAATTTTCTGAATGAGGAGATGATCAGACCTGAACACACCAAGACAAAAATCACCGCAAGCCCCATAGAGAATCCATTTATAGCGGAGTTAGTTACTGCTAAGGTTGGACACATCCCCAGAAGTTGAACAAAGACAGGATTCTGTTTCCATAAACCCTTAACGAATTCACCGTAAAGCCGATAAGATCTCACTTGCTCTTGTCTCCCTGGATCTTCTTTGGAACTCTTCCCTTAATGATATTAATTTTTTTTTCCATAATGTCAAGAGTTGACTTGTCATAACAGTTAGGATAAAATAGACAACAAAATTGCAGAAGAGAGAGGAAAAGGCGATGCAGATTAAGGAAAATCAGATTCCGAAGATTAAAAGTAGAATAGTTGCTCATCAATCTATGAAGAATCTAACGTCTTTAAAGATAGGAGGGGTAGCCGACCTCTTTGCAGTTCCGGAGGATCTGGAGGATCTTAAGCTGATCCTATCCTTTTGTAAAAGAAAGAAGATTCCTTTTCTTGTTATTGGTAACGGAAGTAAGTTGCTGGTGCCAGATGAGGGTTTCAAGGGAGGGATTATTAAGTTGGGCGGTTCCTTTAGGAAAATAGAGAATCACCAGGAAGAAATAAAGGTGGGAGCAGGGGCAGATTTATCTACTTTGATAGATTTTACAGCCCGAAAGGGACTTTCAGGCTTGGAATCCTTATCTGGAATTCCGGGAACAGTAGGAGGAGCAATAGTAAGAAATGCCAGTGCCTTTGGACAATCGCTTTCTCAGAGGGTTTTATCGGTCAAAATACTGGACAAGGATGAGACCCACGTGGTCACGAATAAAGATATGAATTTTGGTTATCGCACCTCCACTTTTCTTGCGCACAAGGATTGGGTGATAATTGAGGTTAATTTAGCCTTGTCCTCGGGAAAAAAGGAAGACATTTTTTTTCGTTTAAGAGAAACAAGAAAGAGAAAAATTCTTACCCAACCGATTTCTTTTCCTTCCGCTGGATGCGTGTTCAAAAATCCTTCATCTTATCCAGCCGGTTATCTCATTCAACAGGCTGGATGTCTGGGAATGAGAATAGGAGATGCTCAGGTTTCTCATCAGCATGCTAACTTCATAATCAATAAAGGGAAGGCTACAGCTCAGGACGTACTCAGGCTAATAGAAGAGGTGAAAAAAAGAGTCAGGGATAGATTTGGTGTTTCATTAGAACCTGAGTTGGAGATAATCTAAAAGCTCTTTAATGGGATAAATTTTCAATTCCACACCGTTAAGAGGGTTGTATAGAGGATGAGGTCGGATTTTCAAAAGGGAAATTTTTCACTTGAATATTTTGTGAAAAGGAAACATTTGCGACGTCAAAGAAAACTAAAAACTCTCATTCTACTTATTGCCTTGGGGGTTTTGGGAGGGGTAGTAGGCAGATCTATCTTAACCTCTCCTTATTTTGAGATTAAGGTTATCCGGATTGAGGGAACTAACCGATTACCCCAAGAAAAAATATCGAAATGGGCAAATATTCCTTCCGGACAATCCATTTTCCAGGTAGACTTAAGGAGAATAGCTAAGAGGATAAGTTCCGGTACTCTGGTCAAGAGGGCTGAGGTTAAGAGAATTCTTCCTTCCACAGTTCTCATTCGGGTAGAGGAAAGGATGCCTTTTGTTTACCTATCCCAAAAAGGTAATCTTTATGAGGTAGATGGCGAGGGAGTTATTTTAGGAAAGCGGAAAGAGATCATGGATCTACCTATGATGGTAGGAAGTGGCTGGTCATCCAGACCGGAAAAGATAAAGCTGGCGGTGAGAATTCTTCATACTGCCAAAGAATTGGGACTGTCCTTTACCAAAATAGAGATGAATAATAAAGGCGCTATGGTTGGATACCTTAACAAGGGAACCATGATTTATCTGGGGGAAAGGCCTCATCTAGCTTATCTATCTTATCTTCCCCTGGTTTTAGCAGCAAGAGGAAGGAAAGAAAAAGACATTAAATATGTAGATATCCGATTTCATAATCAGATTGTAGTGGGAACCGAATAGTTTATCTGAAAAAGACGGGGGCAAGAGTGAAGGATGACGTACTGGTGGGATTAGACATTGGGACAACCAAAGTCTGTGTTCTCATTGCCAAAATGAAAGAAAAAAGAGATTTTGAGCTTATAGGAATTGGAATAGATCCCTCTGAGGGGTTAAATAAAGGAGTAATTACAGATATTGAGAAGGCATCTAGGGTAGCCAAGAAAGCTTTGAGCAAAGCCGAGTTTGATGCCGGTCTGAAGGTAAGAAAAAGCTGGGTTAGCATTGCCGGTGATCACATTCAGGCTCAAGATAGTCATGGCTTGGTTAAAATAGAAAAAGGGGATAGGATAATTACGGCCAGGGACGTAGAAAAAGTACTAGAGGATGCTTCTCATCTAGTTCTTTCTCTGGATAGAGAAATTATTCATGTTCTACCTCAGGAGTTCCTCGTGGATGAGCAAAGTGGAGTAAAAAAGCCCATTGGGATTAACGCCGCCACTCTGGGAGTAAGAGTGCATATCATTACCGCTGCCTCTACCTGCCGACAGAATATTGAAAATAGTGTCCTGCAAGCAGGGTACGAGTGTGAGGGAATGGTTCTTCAATCCCTGGCCTCAGCTATGGCTACACTTTTTCCTGAGGAGGAGGATTTGGGAGTAGTTCTTCTTGACATTGGTGGAGGAACTACTGATCTAGCTATTTTTTTGAGAGAAGGGATGAGATACACCAAGGTGCTGGGAGTAGGAGGTAATCATATTACCAACGATATCGCTGTGGGTTTTCACACTACAATAGCAAGAGCTGAGGAAATTAAGATCAGGTATGGATCAGCTTCTCTGAGCTGCCTTGACACGGATGAGAAGATCGAAGTAGAAAGGGTAGCCGGGAGGGAGACATACATAGCCAGCGGAGAGGAGTTGGTTGAGGTCATCCAACCACGGGTTGAGGAAATATTCGAACTGGTGGATAGGGAACTCAAGAAAAGCGGGTACAAGGATTTGATAACAGCCGGAGTTGTGCTTACTGGAGGATGTTCTCTACTCCGAGGAATCAAAGAAATCTCTGAAGAGAAATTGGGGCTGCCCACAAGAATCGGTTATACTCATATAAAGGAAACAAAGGAGTTTACTAGCCCCATATACGCTACGGCTGTCGGTCTAGTTCTTTATGGGATAAAAAGAAGAGAAGAGCTTGCCTCCAAGGACAAACCGGGAGTGAGAATTAAGGAGTGGTTGAAGGAGTTTTTCTAAAGTGAGTTCTGGTAAGCCAATAGTTGGCATCACTATGGGTGATACTGCCGGGATAGGCCCTGAGATCGTTGTTATGGCTCTTGCTTTTCCTGAAGTGCACAGCGTATGTAATCCTCTGGTCATTGGGGATGCTGCTACCATCCGAGATGCCCTTAAGATTACGAGTACCGAAATTAAGGTTGAGGGAATAAAAAGAGTAGATAATGCCCAGTTTGTCAAAGGAGTCATCGAAGTTCTTGACCTACATAATATTGATCCTCGGGTTCTCCTCAAGGGCCGAGTGGATCCTATGTCAGGTAAAGCATCTTTTGAGTATGTTCAGCGAGCCATTGACCTAGCATTATCAGGCAAGATCCAGGCGATAGTTACTGCTCCTTTGAACAAAGAGTCTCTTAATAAGGCAGGATATCATTATTCTGGTCACACGGAAATTCTTGCTGAACTCTGCGGCGTAAAAGAGGTCTGTATGATGCTGGTAGTGGGAAATTTGAGGGTGGCCCACGTGAGTGGGCATCTTCCCTTAAGCGAGGCTTGCCGAGCAGTAAAGAAGGAAAGGATCCTTACCGTCATTAGATTAAGTTTTGAAGCTGTCAAGAAATTGGGTGTACCCGAGCCCCGCATAGCCGTGGCAGGCCTCAATCCCCATGCAGGAGAGATGGGTTTATTTGGCAGAGAGGAGATTACTGAGATTTCGCCTGCTATTAAAGAGGCTCGTTCACAGGGGATGAATGTGATGGGACCAATACCCCCGGATACCGTTTTTTATCGGGCCAAAGAGGGGGAATTTGATCTTGTCATTGCTATGTATCACGACCAGGGGCATATTCCTCTCAAGCTGTGGGATTTTTTTGGGGGAGTCAATATTACCCTGGGGCTTCCTCTAATCCGTACTTCTGTTGACCATGGCACTGCTTTTGACAAAGCTGGCAGGGGGACTGCTTCTCCAAAGAGCTTAATTGCAGCCGTTCGATT
>JBHIAL010000088.1:0-5523 GCA_046758525.1 bacterium | reverse complement strand
GCCTCTATCATAGAAGAGCTTCTTAACTTCACCAGAGAAGTAAAAGCCGAACTTTCCTGGACTAGGATTGACGATTTAATTGAAGAGAGCCTGAAAAGCCTCCCCATTCCCCGGAAGATCAGGTTAGCGAAGAAGCTGGGTAAAGATGTCCCCCGGATAAGGCTCGACAAGGTTCAGATGAGGCAGACTTTGAAGAATCTCATCACCAACGCTGTTCAAGCTATGCCTCAAGGAGGTGATCTTAAGATAGGTGTCAAGGCAAACAAACGGCATCTAGTCATCAGTGTTTCTGACACTGGAGAGGGAATCTCCGAGAAGAATTTGGAAAAGGTATTCCAGCCTTTGTTCACCACCAGAGCAAGAGGTATAGGTCTAGGTCTTGCCATAACTAAGAGATTGATTGAGGCTAATCAAGGAAAAATAGAAGTAGAAAGTAGAGAAGGGGAAGGTACCACCTTTTATCTCAAGTTGCCTCTTCCTTCTGAGCAAATTCAGCGAGGTAAGTCAAATTGACCAAAGTTCTCATAGTAGATGACGATACAACCGGAGTAGAGACCCTCTCCAATGTTTTGGAGATAAAGGGATATCGGGTAGATACTGCCTATGGAGGAATGGAGGCCCTAGAAAAGATAGGCAGGACCAACTTTGATTTTGTTCTTTTAGATTTGAAGCTACCCGATATAAGTGGAGTCGAGACTTTCAGGAAGATCAAGAAAGTTAAGGATGAGCTAAAAGTGGTAATAATGACCGCCTATTCTTTACCTCACCTCATTCAGGAAGCCAGAAAAGAAGGTGCCTTAGCTATTCTAACCAAACCTCTAAATATAGATGAGTTATTGTCCTTGCTTAAGTGAATGACCCACAGCAGAGTCCAGTTTTAATATCAGATCAACTGCTTCGGATAGATCTGAGACGATATAGTCTGGACGGCTCTTTCCCTTCAGTAGACTCCTTACGTCGTCAGCCTCCCTGTCATTCCTGACCATTATAGTGGTGCACCCCACATGGCGTCCCGCTTCCACATCGCTAAGGCTGTCTCCCACGAGATACGAGCTTTTAAGATCGAGAGCAAGATCCTTGGCTGCTTTCAGTAAAAGTCCAGGCTTTGGCTTTCTACAGTTGCAATCATCCTCAGGTCTATGGGGACAGTAATAAACCTTCTCGATCCTTCCCCCTGCTTGATGCACACCCCTCATCATCCTCTGATGAATATCCTCCACCGCCCCCCGGGATGTAAGACCTCTCCCCACAGCAGATTGGTTGGTTATCACAATCACCATACGATGATTGCCACTTAAACGCTTCAGTGCTTCCCTCGCCCCCGGAATCCAAACAAACTCATCCCAGGACTTGACGTAATCATCCCTATCTTTGCAGATTATCCCATCTCGATCGAGAAAGACCGCTTTAGTCGCCAAAATCTTCCTCAGCCAGAAACAGAGAAGATGTTCCAGAATGAGGTGAACATCCTCAATTTGCTCCATTGAGTGAGCTGGTACAATCAAACATTCCTTTGCGATACTCTTTAGCTTTCCTCCTTCAAAGCCTGTGAGTCCAATGGTTATAGCTCCATTAGCATTGGCATATTCTACTGCTCTTAAGACATTCCTTGAATTACCACTGCCGCTGATAGCAATCACCACATCTCCCGTATCCAACAGATTCTTTAGCTGCTCAAGAAAGATATTCTCGTAAGCAGTATCATTTGCCCAGGCGGTGAGAAGAGGCACATTTTCGGTCAAGGTTATAACCTTAAATCTTTTCCTCGAACTATCCTTTTCGGCGGTTCCTTTGGCTAGATCACAGGCAAAATGAGATGCCGTAGCCGCACTTCCCCCATTTCCCATAATGAAAATCTTCCTGTTTTCCCGGTAAGCCTGGAGTAAAATATCCTTGACTGTCTCAATCTGAGAGTAAGGTAGTTTATCCAAAGTTCCTTTTAATTCTCTTAGATAATCTTTAATGAAACTCATTTATACCTTTTCCTTTTTATAAACTAGAGGTTTTCAGCTTAAGATAATTGTCAGCTTTCTCTCACATTAAAAATGGCCTTGGTCCCTTCCTTTTCGAAACGAAAGGATAGTTCTCTTAAGTTTCCTAAAGCTTTTCTTATCCGGCTTTGTCGCTCGAAAGGACAATAAAGAAGTAAAAATCCGCCTCCCCCGGCCCCGGAGATCTTTCCTCCCAGGGCTCCCTCCTTGAGAGCGGTCTGATAAATCTCCTCAATCCGGGAATTGTTTATCCTCTCGGCAAGTTTTTTCTTTAGTTCCCACCCGTGGTGGAGGAGTTTGCCAAACTCATCTAGCTTGCCCTTGAGAAGGTATTCCTTGCCTTCCCCTACCATATCTCTTATCTCATTGAGGACGCTAATTCTATCTTTGATATTTTCTTTTTGCTGGGAAAGAATCTCACCCGATTTTCTGGTGATTCCCGTGTAAATGAGCATCAAATTGGCTTCTAGACTCCGCTTTATTCCCTCATCTACCAATAGGTGCTGCAAATTCACTGTATCGTCGGAATTGAATTTTATGAGATTTAGATTACCAAAAGCAGCCGCATATTGATCCTGTTTTCCCATGGGTCTTTTCAGGATATCAATCTCTATCTGGCAGGCTTCCTCTGCCAGTCTTCCGGCTGGTTGAGACTGGGCCTGATACAAATAAAAAGTATTTAAGAGTCCAACGGTGACCGAGCTGGAGGAACCTAAGCCGGTACCCTCCGAAGGAACATCGGCTAAGGTAGTGATTTCAACTCCCTTCTCTATTCCGGTTCTTCGCAGAGCTTCTCTAACTAAATCATGTTTTATCTGCTCTACCCTATCTATAATTTCCTTGCGGGAGTAATTTAGGTATATTTTATCATCGAATCTTTTCTTGATGATTACATAAATGCACTTATCAATGGCCGTACTTAATACAGCCCCACCTTCATTTAACCTGTAATATCCTTTAAAGTCGGTTCCACCACCAAAGAAGCTAATCCTTAGCGGCGTCTGGGTGATTATCATCTTTATCCTCTGAATTCTACCAACCTTTAAATTCCTAAATTAAAGCATTTTGAAGAATGCTTCCAAGAGATAGAGCCTTAACAAAGAAAGAGATCTTCATTTATGGAATCGCTAGTTCACAATAATCATCTTCATCTTGGACACCGTTTTCTTTTGATTATCAGCTCCTACAGAGTGCAAAGTACTCCGTAGGAGACAGTATGCATTCGATAATACTTGAATGGCAAGCATTCACGAGAAAGAACACTTTAATTTATGAGCACTCACGAGATACGCAGCTAGATTATTAATAGTGCAAGTACTTTAAGTGCCGGGTGGTCCATAAACATCTAAAAGTTTATAGAGATTTTTTTTGGTTAAAAGTTCTATTTCTATTGGGTTCTCAAGAAAGCGCCAAACATCATTTTTTGCTTTCTTAATGTCAAAATTACCGATTGCGCCTTTCAATTTATTCTTCCAGTCTTTTCTGTCAACCCGGAAAGGTTTTCTCATAGTTTGTCCTATCGCATTATTAAGCATAACAAAATTAGGTTCTAATTCTTTGAAGGTTGTCAAATACCATAATAGGTCATACCAATCCCTTCCCTTGGTGTATTCCCAGCATAATAAAGCATGTAGCTTTCCGGCAAATAAAGATGCCAAATCGTAATGAAGAACATAAAACATAAAAATAGAGTTATACAGAGTAACTTCCTCCCGTCCTCCCCCAGGAGGATCTGTATCTATCTCAATTTTAATAGAAATCTTTTCATCTTTGTGTGGACTTAAGCCATATTCAAAGAGCAACTCGGGAAATTTCAAAAATGCGTTATGAACATTTTTATTCATATCGTATTTTATTTCTGTCTTATAACCTGAAGCAACAAACTCCTCTTCTGTGATTTTCAGAAGATTCTTGAAATCGTACTTTCTTGCTTTATAAGATAAACTAAAATCCAGATTTTCAGAAAATCTTTTTATCTCATAGAGAAACCTTAAAGCCGTTCCCCCGACGAAGACCAAATCATGGTAAAGCTTCCTTTTATAAAAAATGTAAAGCAAAAACTTCTGGATATATTCTCTTATCCGATTTGTGTTATCCTGAAGTGAAAATTTCTTATCAACAATTTCTTTGATATAATCTTTCATTTCATAGACGCTTGTATCTGGCTTTTTCTTTTTTTATAAGTTCAACCAAAACCTGAGCAATTTTTCTTATTCTCTTATTGTATTTCAACCCATAAGTTTCCAACAATTCTGTATTTAAGTTCTCTAAGTTCTGTAATCTGAGAGATTCTAATTCTGAAAAATTCCCTTGGAAATGACTGTTTAAATAGAAATAATCAAGCAAAGCCTTCTCCGGTAGGGCAATAAAAAATTCTTGATTGTTATCTATCTCTTTTTTAAGTCCAAAGAACAAATTTTCCTTTATTGAGCGATATTCAAAACTTCCCAGTAAATTTTTAAAAATCTTAGTTTTTTTGGTAGTCACTGAGGTGACCACTGTAACCTTCTCAGGAATTATGTCATAAAAACCAAGAGCATACTCCAAACTTACATAAGAAGGTAAGACCAAAAAATTAGCCATAAATAAAACAGAAGGCTGAATCTTCCGCCACTCACCACTAAAAATATATAGCCCCCTTTTTAAGGGTATAAGGTAATCCTTTTTTATCCATTCTCTTACTTGGCGCCGTAAACTTTGAGGTTTTTCATTATATAAAGAAAAGGTGCTCGAATCTATTAGAGGTGCTTCCTGGTACATTTTAACAAACTCACTAAATTTCATTTCTATATATTGATATTTTTATCAATTTACAGAAATAATATGTTACTACTCAACCTATGTCAAGTGAAGATAGGATTATCGGGGCAGAGGATTAAAGGACTAGAGGGAGCAAGGTAGGTAAAGCTACAACCTTTAGGTTGCAGGCTCTATTTTCCTACAACAACCAGTTATTCGACCTTGGTTCAAAATCCTAAGTACTCAGTCAAAAAACCTCACAAAGCTTAATGGCTAAGCCAGAAAAGATGGAGGACCTCAAGATATCGCTCTTCCCATAGGTACCGGAACTCTCAAAACCTGCCTTGCCCAGAGTCATGACTTTGAACGTATCGAACTACCTCTAGCTGCTTCATCTTTTTTTGGGCAAATTCTGTGATGTCCTTTGCGATTTTCTCTTCTCTTAGCCAGCCCACATAGTCATCCACACTTTTTTCGACAGAATTTGTAGGTTCCCAGCCCAACGTCTTTAGTTTGGTGATGTCTGATACAATGTGCCGTGTGTCCCCATATCGAAACTCACCGGAAATCTTAAGATCACCATCCCTCTCAAAAGCTCCGGCTACTGCCTCTGCTAACTCCAGAACGCTGTATCCTTTTCCTCCCCCTACATTATAGACCTGGTAATCCGTCCTCGGATTCTCTAAAGCCAAAAGATTTACCCTCACCACATCCTCAATATTCACATAATCTCTGAGCTGCAATCCATCTTCATAAATGACAGGCTCTTTTCCAAAATAAATGCTTAGCGCAA
>JBHIAL010000087.1:0-5584 GCA_046758525.1 bacterium | reverse complement strand
TTGCTTTATCTGAGAGTAGCGCAGAAGAAGCCTTTTTAAATTCTTCTGATGGGAAAAGATCTTCTGCCTTTACATATTGGAGAGGATATAGCCCGGTCTTTTTCTGAGTCTCAAAGTTGTCCAGTCTTTTAATCTCTTCGGTTATTTGCTGGATCACCCAGTTATTGTCTTCAACTACCAGGCTTTCTTCTTCCACGCGAATAGACCCCTGAGGAGAGAGGAATTTTTCCAGGAGAGGAACAACTTCGGCCTCCTCAGCGTACTTTAAGTGAAAGACCTTTTTCTGGGGTATCTGATTGGACATCTCCACTGAAGATATAGCTTTTTCTATTTTAGAGAGCTGATATGCCCCATCCTCTACCATCAAACTATTAGTCTTTTTGTCTATCTTGATGGAACCTTTTGAAGAAAGAAGAGAAAGAAGGATCTCTTTAGTAGGTTCGGGAGAAGAATAGCGAAGGGGGAAGATCTTCTCTCTTCTCTGCTGCTCGTAAGTACCGATCCTGGCGAGCACATCCTCAATGACCTTGATTTGATCTTCATTGTCCCTCACCAGAACTGAATTGGGAGGAGCCTCTTTAGGATTTATCTCCATCATCCCCTGGGGGGTTATAGTTCCGCTTATCTGTGGAGCAATCTCTTCAGCGAGGGCGTAGCGGAAGGCAAAAATTCTGTTGGTTCTTCCTCTTATCTCCCGAGGTTTAAGAATATGAGGCTTTACCGTGATAAGAATGTTTACATCTTCTTCTTTCTCGTGCCTGCTCTTAAAAAGACTGCCCAGCACGGGAAGATCGGAAAGGATGGGAAAGCGAGTTTCTATTTGGGTCTTTTTTTTCTTTATTAATCCACCGATAACGATGGGCTCTCCGCTTCTTACGGTAATGTTAGTGGGAGCAACCCTGCGAGAAAAAATAGGAAGTTTGGTTGAAAAAGCCTCGACCTGAAAAGTCTCATATCCCACTAGTTCGGCTACTATAGGAAGAATTGCCATCTGAACCAGATCCCCTCCAATAATCTTAGGGAGCACCTGGAGGATCACCCCCACCGTACCGTATTTTGGCTCAACTTCAATTATTTCCTCTCCTTCCTCTTCTGTCTTGGTAATCTTGATATAAGGAATATCTTGAACAGCATACATGCCAGCCACTTCTCCACTTATCGTGGTTACCTGTGGCTCAGAAAGAGTCCAGACCTTCCCTTGTTTGATGAGCATATTGAGAATGGACTCAAATTTTTCTTCGCCGGCTACCAGTCGATAGAAGGTAAAGGTGAGTGCTCCTACTCCCGCCTCAATTTCGGAAAGAGTCTTGGGGCCATATTTAAGCGTAGTTCCTTCTCCTTCAGTCCCTATAGGAACCTCAACACCTGTCAGTCTTTCCAAAGAGGTACCAAATTCCTCAGTTACCTCTTGGCTAAGTTCCAACACTCTGGCCTTAATCTGGATTTGTCTGGTTTCCAGAGGAAACTGGGGAATCATTTTCTCAATCTCGGCCAGTTTCTCCCGGCTAGCCTTAACGGTTATGCGCCCAGTGGAGGTATCTATCAGGATGGAGGATTCCGCAAACACTTTCATACCGCAAGCCAAAAAGAAAATTCCACATGAAACTAATATGCCTGTTATTTTAACCATGTTCATGTAACTCTCCTCAATTTCACTATTCCCCTGGTCCAATGGTTCCGAGATTCACAGAGGGAGAAGGAACCTCCATCTCCATCCACTTCCCTTTTTCCTCCTTCAACTCTATTCCCTCAATCTCCTCCGGTTTTACCCCCAGCATATTGGCTATGGCAATGGCTATACGTTCCAGGGAACCCTCTTTGATGTGAAATGTCCTCACCGCGATTTCCTCAGAACGTCCGTTCATCTCCTTTACTACTTCCTCAATCCGGCGCATATTTCTCTTTAGGTCGGTTACATAGATTATATTATTTCCCACTTGAGTTTTATTGTCGGAAAGGCTGCTCTCTTCGGGACTATCCATTCCTTCCTGAGGAATCATGATATAGTCCCTCGTGCTGCTTCTACTTTGGACGTTTTCAGCCTGGGGAAGACGAATCTTTCCGTGTTCACTTATTACACCTTGAAGCTCAGACTCAGCTTCCCGGGGAGTTAAATATTTAAGGAAGAACCTCTTTATTACTAGTTGATCTTCCAGGGTGTCTATTTCTTTGACTAACTTATCTATACGATCCAGACTTTTCCTTACATCAACTACCATCAGGCTGGAGGTCTCCTTTTGTATCTCTACGGTTCCTTTATCAGAAAGAAGATTCTCCATCCTTTCCTTTACCAGGGAAAGGGAAGCAAACCTGATCTCATAAGTCTTCTTCTTCTTCTGGGCCTGGAAGCTATCGAGCCTAGCTACCAGCTTTTCTATTCGGAAAAGGTGGTAGGAGGTATCTTCTATGGTAAGAGTAGAGCTTGGGGGATCTTTCTTGAGCGTCCCTTGAGGTGAGAGGGTCTCTTTAACCACCTTGGCCATCTCTTCCAGAGAAGTATACCGGATGAGGAATTCTTTCTGTTTCATCTGCTTGAGGGGAGTGTCTAGATCAGCAACAAGATCTTCTATTTTCTTCAGGTTATGAGAAGTAGCCGTGACCATAATCTGATTTTCGGCCTCATTCACCTCGATCTTTCCCTTATCGGAAAGATAGAGAGCAACGGTTTTGGCTACTTCAGAGGCAAGGGCAAGCTTGAGAGTGAAAAGTTTCTGAGATGGTCGAAAATAATCCAATTTTGAGATAAGCTGCCCTATCCTGACAAGATTATATCGGGTATCGGTGATGATGAGGCTATTGGTAGAAGAGTCAACCTCCAGCTTTCCCAGCCTACTTAGATGGGGCTGGATAAGAGGGAAGAGAGCCTCTGCCTGGACAAACTTCAAGTTAAAGCTATGGGTAGAAAGCTGCCTGTCCGGCTCATCCAATTTTAAGATGGCCCCCGCTATCTCCTCCATCCTTTCTTTCTTATCGGTGATGAGGAGGCTGTTGGTCTCCTGGTTTAGTTCGATCTTTCCTACCTCTGAGAGAAGGGGCTTGAGGGAGCTGGCTACTTCAGCCACCAGGGCAGACTTGAAGGCAAAACTCCGGCTAAGAAGAGGAACAGGACTTACCCTGATGATATTGTCCATAACCTGGTACTCGTAGTTATAAGGCTCAAGGATGATCGTAAGAGCCTTTAAGATAGGGGTGGGTCTTTCAAAGCGAGCGCTGACCTTGCCTTTAATTTCAGGGGGGGCAATTATGTTAAGGCCAGTCTTGGTAGAAAGAAAAGCTAATGCCTCTTTTAGATCTATCTCCGGGAACTCAAGGGGAGGAATGAGTTGATTTTCTATGGTGTCCAGTTGTTTGATGAGCTTATCTAAGGTTTTTAGATTTTTTCTTACATCAACTACCACCAGGCTGGAGGTCTCCTTTTGTATCTCTACGGTCCCCTTGTCTGAAAGAAAATCCTCCACCCTTTCCGCTACCAGGGAAAGGGGAGCAAATCTGATCTTGTAGATTCGCTTGCGGGGCTGGAAGGTATCTAGCTTAGCCACCATCTTTTCTATTTGGAAAAGGTGGTAGGCGGTATCTTCCACGGTAAGAGTAGAGCTTGAGGGATCTATCTTTAGCTTCCCCTGCGATGAGATGTTCTCTTTAATCACCTCGGCCAAATCTTTTAGGCTAATATACCTGATGAGGAATTTCTCCTTTTTCATCTGCTTAGGGGGAGTATCCAGATCAGCAATGAGATGGTCTATCTTTTCCAGACTGTAGGGAGAGGCCTTGACCAGAATCTCATTTTTATCCTCCCTCACCTCAAATTTACCCTCAGGAGTAAGGTAGCCCTGGATAAGCTGAGCTACCTCAGAAGCTAGAGCAAACTTTAAGCTAAATAGCTTCTCTTCAGCTCTGAAGTAGTCCAGAGAGGCGATGGTCTTTTCTATTTTGCTAAGACTGTAGCTGGTATCGGTGATGGAGAGAGAGTTGGTAGAAGAGTCAACCTCCAGTTTTCCTAGCCTACTTAGATGGGGCTGGATAAGGGGAAAGATAACCTCTGCCTGGACAAACTTCAAGCTAAAGCTATGGGTAGAAAGCTGTCTAGCCGGCTCATCCAATTTTAAGATAGTTTTAGCTATCTCCTCCATCCTCTTTTTCTTATCGGTGATGAAGAGGGTATTGGTCTCCTGGTTTAGCTCGATCTTTCCTACCTCTGAGAGAATGGGCTTGAGGGAGCTGACTACTTCAGCCACCAGGGCAGACTTCAGGGTAAAACTCCGACTAAGAAGAGGAATGGGGCTTACCCTGATGATATTGTCCACGATCTCGTACTCATAGTCATAAGGCTCAAGGATGATCTTAAGGGCTTTCAAGACGGGGACATTTTCAAAACGAGCAACGGGAACCGTACCCTGGACTTCCGGGGTAGCAATTATATTCAACCCGGTCACAGCAGAAAGGATATCCAATAAATCCTTTAAATCTATATCCTTAAAATCAATAGAAATCGGCCTTGAGTCAGAAGGAATGTCTTCAGCATAACCGAGCAAGGCCATGTTAATCAATACTCCAAAAAGCCCTAGTAACACCAAAACCCAAAGTAATTTTCTCATCTTCTCATCCTTAGCTTAACTATTTTCTCTTCGCCAATCAGGGTAACCTCACCCTTTTTGGCCTCGACCTTGAATACTTGAAACTCTCCGATCCGGTCACCCTTTTTCACAATCCATTTCCCATCTTTTCCCTGAATTAAGGCAAAAACTCTTTTCTTATCCCATACCAGCCCGATCAATCTATATCCTGACTCTGTTACTATTTTTTTTGGCTTGGATTTTTCCACTTCTTGCCTGGTTTCTGGTACTTGTGGTCTTGTCTCCATGCTTTCTTCAACTACTACTTTCCTCTCTTTAGCCACTAAAGGAATAAAAGGGTCCCGTCTTCCCTCACTATTGTACAAAAAAACCGGAGGCAAGAAAGACTCTATTTCGAGATCCCTTTGCTGTCCCTTCAAAGCAAAGCATCCATAGAAAAAAAAGCTGACCACCACACCAGCACCTAAGACAATCGAAAAGATAACCCTTCGCTTCATTCCTCTTTTCCTCGACTCCGTCGAAGCCCTCGATCCTTGCTCTTTTCCGTCTTTTTTGCAGATTGAGAACTTGAAATTTGGGGGGTCTTTTCAGCAGTTAACTTTGCAGGGTGTCTTTTAAACGTGTATAAGGATAAAAGGAGATCTACCTCCACCGTATATTTCCTTTTCTCCTCAAGACTCTCCCCCCCTTTTTTTACTCCTCGCATCTTAATGCTATCAACCCATAGACCCATCATCCTGCCTCTTTTAGCCACGTCAGACAGAAGCATACCCAGGGCATGATAGGTAGATAATAGATGAATTCTCACCGGAATTCGATTGTAATATTGCCCCACTATAACCTCCTCAGGAACTATCTTTACATAATCAATCCCGTATTTCCTGGAGATCAGACCCAATTCCTGAAACACGGAAAAACTTTCGTCTTCCTTAACTAGGTAGCTCCGCAGGGAAGTCAGTCTTAAGATCATTGCCTGGTACTTCTCTTTTAACTTTTCATATTCAACCACT
>JBHIAL010000086.1:0-5701 GCA_046758525.1 bacterium | reverse complement strand
AAAGAAGGGAAGAGTTAGATAGGTGGATACTGCACCCACATGATCTGATACCATTATTGGCAGCTTATGACCTAATATGTCCATGGAGTTGTGCTGATCAATGTGTCGCCCAGTCGCTAACTGCATCGTTGGTACCACATCCAGAGCCTCATCATAGTATAGACCAGGTAGATTGATATTATAGCTAGCAAGGATGAAGAACAATGAGCAAATCAAAGTAAGCAATGCGATTTCTACCTTTTTGGACATTCGCACCTCCATTCTGTTTACATTCATGGTGAAGCCTCGACTTTTAGCTCGTAATCATCGTACCATATCTTATCTTCCGCAGTTGCTGTGGAAACGTATACCTCGGCTACAACTGCCTCTCCGGGGGCAATAACGGTCATGGAGCGCTTTGTATACTCCGTTGTGGCTGTGAACACTACGATGCTTACATTAACTATGTTATCCGAACTATCTAACCAGTTAACCTGTAGACGCCCCTTCTCTCCCCCAATTTCACCCTTGGCATAGTGACTTAAGGTGTATTTGGTCAACCCAGATACATAAAGTCTAAAGAAATATCCATTCTGCTCGTCTGCCAGAACTGCGGCTTGGCCGCTATGACTCTTAGTCCCACTTTTATCATATATTGGATTCCCCTGTTTTACCCAATTAGCCGGCACACCAAAATCGTCAACCTCAAAACCGGGGTTTTCTATCAAATTTGCTCCCTCACCCACACCAGGCGTCGGCATCACAGGTACCTCAACCGGCATGGTTGGCCCCTCTCCTTCCTCAATATGCAGGGCGATCTCCTGAAAAGCTATGCTACGTCTGCCGGAACCCAGCGGTTGTATCGAGCCCTCTGGGATGGAAAAGGTAAACACATTTTCCCCTGCCAGTAAATTGACCGGGATGGAAATGCTCTTTCCAGCTTCATCTACCTGATAAGAGTTAAGCAACTTCCCATTAAAGAAGATTTCTACCCCTCTCTCTGTCTGGAAGCTCTTAGCGGAGAAACTTATTTTCGCTTCTGTTGGCTTAGGAGCAATAGCAAATAAGGTGGCCTTATTGCTCATCCAACGAGTTGGTATCCCATCCCACATCTCTACTCCATGCCAATTGTTCCCTAGCGTCAAGAAGACCACGGGGCTATCGGTTTCTATAACCCTGTACCGCCTTATGTTGGCGTCCTGATAATCACGGGGCAGTCTGAGAACGTCTTCAATGAAACCGTCAACTTTGCGGAACATCTCCGGGGTCATGTAATTCCTATGTAGGATTATGTACCTAACATCATAATAATTCAATACGCTCGGACCTGCCTCTGACAGGTCCTGCCTCAGTATATCTGGCGGCAACTCTGGAAAGTTGAGTTCCCGAATCACTGGAGTATGGTACACGAAATCCAGCGCATACGAGGGATTGCGCGCTATATACCCCCCAACCAATTTCTTCCTGTGAACTGTCTGATAATACTGGTATTCACTAACTTGGGCTTGGGCATAGCTGTAGTCTCGCGGAAGCTCCACCAAAGCGAAGTCACCCTCCTCCGAAGCAATCTGATAGTACATCTTTGGAACCGCCAACTTACCCAAGGGCAGAGGGAACGACACGTACTCAAAGACAATAGCGCAAAAGAAAAAAGACACCATAATAGCTTTTGAAAGACGTTTGGCATTTGGTAAACCCCTCGACACAGTAGATCCAATCTTGCTTGACCTGGATCCCTTCGGCCTTTCGGCTAAGCTCAGGGCAAGCCGCCAGATCCAGGCCAAAAGCGGGGATTTGGCAATCCCCTCAGAGTGATTTTGGATCCACTGGGACAAGCTCTTTAACCCATATGCCACCACAATAGATAAAGAGAGCATCACCATAACGATTAAGCGAGCAGGAACTCTGGTGAACGAGAAAAGGGGATAAAGAATCAGGTATGGGAGGGGGACTCTTATCTTGAATGGGGTGAATTCTGTATCTCCCAAAATATGTAGCACCGGACCGAGAGACAAGATAAGAAAAAAGAGCGTAACGAATAGCCAAAATCTAACATCCCTTTCTTTCACCCTCAATAACGAATACACTGCTACTACGAGGGCAGTGTACCCGAGAAAAACAGTGTTTTCCGCTGTGTTGCTAGTGAACCTGCTAGCTATGTTCTGAGCAAGTTTACCCCAGAATGGATGCAGTGTGCTGGGTGTGACAAAACCAAGCAAATCAGCAGAGGCCGCTATGGTGGTCTCTACAGAAGGCGGTGTATGATACTTTAGCTCAGTTAACATGGGTAAGGCGATAGGTGCTATCAACACTGTAGTTGCAATCGCTAATATAATGAGCCTAAGCATCAACCCCCTGCTGTAGAGTTTGCCCTTGCTTGTCCAGAGTTGATAGCATAAATACAGCGCGGAGAAGCAGGCGAGATAGAGAGCATAATAAAAATCGCATAGCAGCGTTAGTAAGAAAAAGAAAGCAGCTAAAAAAGCGTTTGTCTTCTTAGACTCCCTGATTGTTTTAAGGAAGAACAGGACATAGAATGGAATCCATTCTATGGAAAGCACCTGCAGGTGTCCTCCCGCCGTATGAGCAAAATGAGAAGGGCTGAATGTAAATATAACTCCTCCTATGAAGGCGGCGGCGGCATTTTGCGTAATATATTTGGCCAGCAAGTAGGCGCCATATCCTGCCACAACAAAGACAAAGAGGATGATCATATTATAACTGACTGTTAGCCCGAACATCATTTGCAGCGGCATCGAAAGAATAGCGTTAAAGGGATTAAAGGTATGAAAGAGCAAACTGACACCAATGGGATGGTAGATAAGAGTTGTGTAGAATGGGTTGCTGTGTAAATCCACCGCAGCATATTTAAACCACCACAAATTCCAAACATTTTGCAAAGCATCGAAACTGCCACCTGGAATATGAGTAGCGATTTTGAGGCCTAAGGGATATGTCAAAAGCAAGGTTAGGAGAAGGTACCCCAGTATAACCATGAAGTTAATAAAAACGTTTCTTTTCACAACAATTACTCCCTCGAGTTAAACCAAAACCGAATGGAATACTGGGGCATATTACCCAAGGCTATCCTTTCTAATCAAAAATTACATGGCGTATGTCGCCAGGAGGCTGAAAAGAGCTGTCAGCGATGAAGAATCCATCAATGTTTACATTTCCGCCATCCACCCGGGAAATAAACTTAGCCTTGTGCTCACCCTCTTCTATAGGTCCCAAAGGCAGTTCCTGATACGCCCACTCATCAGCCTCGTAACCCCACCCTCCTGTCGGTGAAAGACTCACGCCAGGGCTGGTTCCAACCAACTGTCCGTCGAGGTACACGTTTAGCGCCGCATCTGTTTGCCCCTCACGGGCGTAACGAATGAACAGGACAGCAGAGGGTAGGTCTTGAGGAATGGACACCTCATACTCAACGAAATCCCCTTTGCTAGTCCCCCAACCCATGCCAAGGCATAGGCCCTTTGAGGCAGGGGCCTTGAAGTCAGTAGTGCGGGAACCAGCTTGCGAAAGAAACGCTTCTCCCTCCCGCCAAATGTAGTTTCTCGGAGGCAAAGCCTCAAAGCTGAATTTGTACAGAGCAACGCTCCTATTGCGATATAGTGGATCTAAGTGTTTTTTTACAAAGCTATCCTGGAGTATCCAAAAGCCTCGTTGAGTGTCTGCTACGGCACCCCAGTTTATCAAAAAATGGGTTACCTCCAGGTCTTTTATGTGCCTGAATAATTCGGCGGCGTTGCGAGACGAAGCTATGTTTCTGGCTTCAAAAGACCAATGGAACACTAAAGTTCTATCAGATAGATATCGGAACTCCTCATTAAAACAAAGAATTTTAGCATCGGATGGCAAATTGCGATTCACATATTGGAAAACATCGTAAGAGCCTATGCGTCGAGATAAGTAATGCTCTCTAGATTCTATCCCAAGCACTACCTGGTATGGAACATGTCGAACTATTCCTTGACTCCATTCTTTTTGCCAAAAGGGATGAAAAAAGGGTAAGTTCAAGAACAAAACGGTTCCAGTTACAGTAATCACCCCAGCAGAGAGGACTTTGTTGCCCATGCTATCCCAACTAACCAGCCCATTAATAACATGGCTGACCACAATGCTGAGAAATGGCATTATGGGTATGAGATAGCGCATTATTGAAGCACTTGTTTCCCACAAAGCAAAATATACGCCGCAAAATAAAATCATGTATTTTATGACTTTATCTACCCTTATAACAAACAAAAAGGGGAGGAACATCAAGAAGATGGGACTGATGACTCCACCGTATTTCTCTCCATGGAAGGTCATGTTCCAAGGAGACAGAATGTACCTACTAAAGAGATTGTCACCCATACCGAAGGATCCCCGAGTGAAGGTCGGATTGATAGGACGCATCAAAGGGCTTTTGAAGATGTTATTTAAGAATGGAAAAACAGGATTCCCTGTAAAAATATAGTTCCTAATCAGCCAAGGGGAGACTATCAAGATTGAAATGGAACCGTAGATAAAGATTGTTTTCAGGGCAAGTGATATTTCTCCCCTTGCAGCAAAACGAAGTTTAAGCAAGATACCAATAACCAGCAGGATCAGGCCGAAGACACCGTGGTATTTTATCCCCATGGCAAAGCCACACATTATGGCCGCCACTGCCAACCACTGTTTAAGAAACGGCTCACGCCGAGAATGCCACCAGTTGACTAAAGCAAAAATCTCTAACGTTGTAAAAAAAGTGAAGCCTAGATCTATGTAAGCTGTGGTGGATTCCCAGGCCACCACAGAAACGGTGTAAAATATCGTTGCGGCTAATAAACCGGCTCTGCTATCCATATACTTTCTGCCAAAGCAGTACGTAGCTAACAAGCTGAGCACGCCTAGTGAGAAATGGATAAGCTTTGCCAAGACCGAAGTGCTCAGGAGCATACCAAGGGTAAATAGCATCTGCATTCCAAGCGGATAGGCCGAGGGTAAATGGTATGGTATATACACCAACCTGTGATTTTCGATATAAACCCTGGGAACATATAAGTGATGAGTTAATGCGTCCACCTCTATTTCTGGAGCCAACGCACCTATTAGATTAACGAGCAAATAGATTGATATCAACGAAATTAGGAAAACATCTGCTGCTCGATTCTTCACAGAGAATCCCGCAGTAAAGAGCCGGCTAAGGTGTTTCCCGAGATTCTTTATGCTATACCATATATCTTTAAAAAGCGCTATTCCCAACATGACCAGAATTAACCAAACCAGCCAGGCATGAAGCAAACCCAGAACAGCTAAAGCTAATATAGCATACGCAAATAAACCCAATCCCAATCCCACCGAAAATACGAATTCTTCAAGGGCGGAATCAGACTTCGGGCCCAGCATATGTAACAACTTTCTCCCGACAAAGGCACTGATCAAAATGATCATTAATAAAAGTGCTAGATTCAGCCCAGCATCCAATAGCCCAGGATAATGGTAGAGAGACCAAGCAAGCCCAAATACGAAAACTGCTGCCAAGATGAAAACAGCTAGCTTCTGGGCTTTCAACCTCTGAAGAGATAATAGATAGGCCATACCGAAGTGGCCTACGAGTATCGCTAAGACAAGAAGTCCAATTCTACCGACTCCCAGGCTCATATATCGGGGAGGGAAGGTCTTTGCCGCAGCAAAGGGATCTTTTATCGCTTGCCACAACCTGGGATAGTGATTATAGAAAATCACACTA
>JBHIAL010000085.1:0-5770 GCA_046758525.1 bacterium | reverse complement strand
ATACCAACAAATGGCTGCCTCTTCTTGGTTGGAGGAGTAAACTCTAATTTTTGGTCAAAACTACTTGTTGCAACTTCTGGATGTTCTGTTTTAGGCTGGAGCGTCTCGTTATTAGGTGTAACAGGCACAGGTATAGACTCCGGTTGGTTGTCTTTTACAACACTGTAAAGGCCGAATGTACTGTGCCGGCGATATAGGTCCGGGGCGACTATCACTGATAAGGCTATAAGAAAGACAAGAAGGTTCTTTAGTTTTTCCTTCGGTTGGCCTTCGGAATAGTAAAGGACACAAAAGGCCATCGCTGGCGCGATGAGGTACGAGTTTCTTTTTGCAACAAAGGCCAGGCCTAGCACTACTCCAACCCAGAACCATCGCTTGCGCATTATCATCAGGTAGCACAAGGCACACAACAATATGAGAAAGATATCTACATGGAACAGGATGCTGTATAGAATTACCATCGGTGCGCTGGACACCAGTAAGGCCGCATAATATCCACTTTCCAGGCCGTACAACTCCTTACCAAGGAGAAATATGACAAATACCAGACCGATGTAAACAAGGGCCTGAAATAGCTGGCCGCTGGTCTGGGATTGTCCTGTTATGGTCCAGAACAGTGCAAGCGTAGAATGCCACAATGGTGCGTTGACGTAGTAATTCTTGCCAGTCAGAGGGTTGGTGTGTACCAGTGGGTCATAGGCTGGTATGGCCTTTAGCTCGTAGATATAGCTAGCCAAGCGGTAATGAAAGACCTCATCAGCCAAATAGGGGTCACTGAAAATGCCAGCAAGTAATATTGAGAGAAAGCCAATCCCAGCAGCGAACACCACAACTCTATCCAACGACAAGGTCATTTTTTTACTATATACTCCACAAACACAGCTGAAATCTTTTAGTTAAATACAATAATTTTGTTGAAACATCAAATACTACGACATGCTATTGACTGTCGCCCTAAAGTTTGTAAGCAATTTCATCGAAAATCTTATCTCATCTACATCAGTACATTTTCTAAGTAGTCTAAGGGGATTAAGAAATTTCGGAATCCTAGAAATGTAGAACCTTCTATAAGCTTCTCCCAACATTGCAACCAATTCTCCCTTAGTAAAAAACTTAGTATCACACATAGCTCGCCACTGGAGCGCATTCCACTTAAGGGCCGTTGCGTTATCCACCCTCGGTATTAGCCCTTCTTCTTGGTAAATCTTGAACAAGTCCGTCCCCGGAAAAGGTGTGGCTATAAAGAACGAAGCAATGTCAAGGTCTGTGCTCGTTGCGTATTCTATGGTCTCTTCTATGTCTGCCTTTGTCTCATTTATAAACCCTATTATAAAGGCGGAGTGGGTCCAGAGCCCTATTTTATTGCAGTATTTGATTACTTCCTTACTTTTCTCAAGGTCTATCTGGCTTTTTCGTATAAATTTCTGAGTCTTCCTTGACCCCGTTTCTATGCCAAAGGTCAGTTTATAACAACCGCTCTTCTTCATCTTGTCCAGTAATGATTTCTTTAGCGTCCATATTGCAACGCCATTTGGTGTGCACCATCTAATATTCAATTTTCTACGTATGATCTCGTCACATATTTCGCCAATCCGCTCCTCGTGGAATGTCAGGTTATCATCCATAAAGGCAACTTCACCTATACCATAATTCTTTTTGAGGTACTCAAGTTCTTCACCTACCTTATTAGGGGTGCGAGGTCTGTATTTGTTACGCCATACGGTGTGTATGCCGCAGTAAACACAGTTAAATGGACAGCCCCTGCTTGTTATGACATTAAGCCTGGGAGGAGTCATGGAAAATCTATTCCGATAGGCATCGTTAAGATAAATGTCCATATCAAGTAGATCCCATGCAGGCAGTGGGAGGCTGTCAATATCCTGTATAAGAGGCTTGTGAGAGTGAAAAACTATTTGCCCATCTTCCTTGTAAGTGGTGCCTTGGATGCCTGTTAGGGGTTTCTTCGCATCAAGTCTTTTCACAATTTCAAGGAGTGTCTCCTCTCCCTCGCCCATTACAACCATATCCACGTTTTCATCACTTAGGACAAGGTCTGTAAAGGAGGAAGAATGCACGCCACCAAATACCACCAGGATATCTTTCGAGACCCTCTTTACTATTCGAGCTATATCATGGGCACCCTTTGAAAAGATAGAGAACATGCAGGTTATTCCCACCAAGTCCGGGGAATACTCGTTTATCTTTCTCTCTATCTCCTTGTCACTTAAGCCACTCTTAAAGAACCCATCAGAATCAGAAACACTGGGCATACCCTGGTAAGCATCCAATATTTCCACGTCCTTATTGTGCTCCCTAAGATATGCAGCAAGGTAGAGTAATCCCAGGGGTTCTTCAGCGTGCACATCTACCATCTCTCCATATCGCACGAAAGGAGGGTTAACAAGGAGTGTCTTCATAAGGAGTTAATTGCTGATACTTCCGCTAAGCACGTGGTAGCCGGCCTTGGCCTGCCTGAAAAATTGGGTGAAGGAATTTACTTTCAAAAGTCTTTTAACCATATAGCTTGGCCTGAGGTAGAACCTCCTATAAGCGAGTCTCTGCATGGCCTCGAGCTCTTCTCTGGAGAAGGTCTCCGAGGCCAGAGGCGGTAGGAAATCCTCAACGGGATTGGAAGACATCTCACCCCACACGTCTGTCTTCAGGAACCCTTTTTCCAGTGCATCAAAGTATATCTTAGTCTTTGGGAATAGAGAGGTTACACCAAACTGGACAAAATCTGGGTCCAGCTCTATAGCAAAGTCTATAGTCCTTTTAATCTGGTCTAGGTCCTCTCCTGGATACCCTATCATGAAGTCGGCGTAAGTAGTCAGCCCAACCTTTTTAGCGGCTCGAAACGCCCTCTCTACCTGTTCCAGGGTTATCCTCTTGTTCATAGCCTTGAGAATCTCCTGAGTACCACTCTCTACCCCAAACTGTATGCGCTCGCAGCCAGCGTCCTTGAGGCGTTGGAGCACCTCTTCGTCAACCGTGTTCACCCTGGAGCGAATGTCAAAATACACCTTCAGCCCTCGGTTTTTAATCTCATCGCAAAGAGCAAGGACCTTCTTTCTGTTTATGGTAAAGTTTTCATCAAAGAAGAAAAACTCTCTGATGCCCATGTTGACACAATGCTCAATTTCATCGCAAACATTCTTCGGGGAGCGCATTCTTATGGTTCTGCCGTACTGTAAGAAACAGAAGTTACACCCAGAAGGGCAGCCACGACTGGCCATCATGGTGGTGCTTATCTCGCTTTTACCTATAAGAGAATGATATTTTTTGTAGGGAAGGAGGTGTCTGGCAGGAAACGGCAGCTCATCCAGGGAATGATGGAGGTCTCTATGGGCCGTAATATGTCTTTCTCCGTTTCTTCTATATGCAATGCCAGCTATGTTCGATGGGTCCTGATGTTTCTCGTGGGCATCTAGCAGTTCCTTTACAGTTATTTCACCCTCACCCAATACCAAGTAATCCACAGCAGGGAGACTAACTGATTCTTTAGGGTAGACATCAACATGAGGCCCGCCCAGCATCACAATAATGTCTGAGTTTATGCTCTTAGTACACTTAGCTACTTCATAGGCATTGTATAAAGTAAAGCAGGTAGTGTAGATGCCCACTGCGTCAGGGACACGCTTTTTTATCTCTTCTTCTAGACCACCATAATCGAGCCCCTCCAGCGCTACGTCCAACATCTCTACATGATGAGAGGAATTCTTCTCAAGATAGCCTGCAACGTACATAAGCCCCAAAGGTGGATAGTGGCCTATGTTAAGGTCTTTGTAATTATTTGGGGTTACGTTGGAAAGACTTGTCCCACTAGAGGGCATTACTAATAGGAGTTTCATTACTTACTATACGGACCTCCACTACATCAGCCCACTACGTAGCGCCGTAGAAAGCCCACGAAGTTCTGAAAATTGTTCTTTATGTCCAGTGGTGTACGAATCCTTCCCATACGCCCGAATATATATGAGGGGCGCAGATAGAAGCTCCGGTAGCCATGTTTCATGGTCTCATAGATGTCATCACTGGAGAACCCTGGGTAACTGAACACCGGCTTCTTGTTGGGATCGTACTGAGACCAGTCGTAATTCTCAAAGTGATTATTTTTCTTTACATAATCGTAGAATTCCGTACCTGGATGGGGTGTGGCTACGCCAAAGGTTATTATGTCTGGGTCCAGCTTCTTCGCAAAATCTATGGTCCGCTGTGCCGTTTCCCTGGTTTCGCCGGGAAGCCCCATCATGAAATACACCATGGGGCTTATTCCTGCCTTCCTGGTCCTCTTCACGGCACTCGCTATCACCTCAGGGGTAACGTTCTTTTTAACGTTCTTTAAAATGGTCGGGTCTCCACTTTCCCCACCTATGCTGATGGCGTGGCAACCGGCTTCCTTCATCTTTACCAGGGTTTCGTCCGGTAGCCTATCCGAGCGTGCATTGCAGGTCCAGAGGAGGTCAATACCCTCTGCCTTCATCTTGTCCAGCAGTTTCTCCACCCATCCCAGGTTGTTGGTAAACCCCAGGTCGAAGAACCTTATCTCCTTGATGCCCAATTCTTCTATCCACTTTAATTCCCTTATAAGATGGTCCATAGTTCTGTGTCTGAGCGGACCGTAAAACGTAGAGCAACAGTAGATACACCTGTTTATACAACCCCTCTGGCCATAGGTAATGGTCATAGGACTTCTGCGCATGAGAGGGTCACGGTAGAGTTCAAGAGGGACCTTATCGTGGGAGGGGAACCCAAAATCGTCCATATTCTGGCAGAGCGTATGTGGTGCGTTCTTTGTGATGTCGTCACCTCTTCGATAGGCAATCCCCTTAACTTCTTCGAGCTTATATCCCCCTTTAATTATGTCTAGCACCGGTAGCTCAGGCTCACTATACACACAAACGTCCAGGTAAGTGCTTTCCCTCAGCGTCTCCTCTGGTAAGGCCATCACATGGGTCCCGATTGCAACTGTCAGGATGTCGCCAGAGACCTCCTTTACTACCTTCGCCACCTTTATATCATGCATTATAGATGTGGTGGATGTTGTAAAGACCACTATCTTTGGGTCTTCTTCCTGGACCTTTTTGGTGAGGTCTGTAAAAGTTGCCCTGATGGTATTTGCATCATATATTGTTGAGGTTATCTTATGCTCTTTCAGGAGTCCAGATATAATCATCAAGTCGAGGGGGGGCCAGGCCATCTCGGCCTTAAAGGTGCCGATACTTCCTAGTACCCTCAGACTGCCCATATCTGTCACAGCCGGCGGTTCAACTAAAAGGACTTCCATTTATTTGGGTTTTCCTTAAAAGGGTTTAGATTAAAAACTAAATACCCTTCTTACACAGTTACCACACTAGCTGAAGAAGTTTTCTTACGTTCCCCATGAGCACCCTGGGCTGAGTCATCATTTCCTTAAGGGCTATCTTCACATACCTCGGTCTAAGATAGTACTGTCTATATGCCTGTTTCACAGAATCTGTTAGTTCCTTTGACGAAAGATTGGGATATTCAAAAATAGGCTTCAAGGGCATAAACTCTTGCCAGTCCTTTGCAATGATATCACCGTTTCTGTCCAGGAGCTCATAAAATTCCGTACCCGGATAAGGAATAGCACTGCTGAACTGGACCGTTGTAGGGTTAAGTTCTACGGCGAAGTCTACAGTCTCCTGTATGGTTTCCTTTGTTTCACCTGGCAGGCCGATGACAAAGGTGGCATGGACGTGGAAACATAGGTCCAACATCCGCTTTATGCCCCTTCTTATATTCTCGACTT
>JBHIAL010000084.1:0-5780 GCA_046758525.1 bacterium | reverse complement strand
CGAGGTGTAAGAGGTTATGATGCAACATGTACCCGGGGAAAATAGAGGAAAAATTAATCTTTATGCTTTGAGTACCTGTGGATGGTGTGAGAAAACCAAGAACTTTCTGGATGAGCTTGGAGTCGCGTACTCCTACGTATATGTGGACCTTCTGGACGGTGAGGAACAAGAATCTGTTATCAATGAAGTTCGGCGTTGGAATCCCCATTGCTCTTTTCCCACTGTGGTCACCAATGAACAGATATGCATCGTAGGGTTCGATAAACAAAAGATCAAGGAGGCAATAAGGCTGTGAAGAAGACAGAAATACCGGTCGAAGATAGTCAGAAGCTCTACCAGAGGTTGAATGGTGAGGCGGAAGCTTCCGGGTACCATCTTAACCCCGATGTGGAGTTCACCAAAGAGCTTATAAAAGGTCTTCTCGTAAATGAGCAAAGATATGGGTATTGGGCTTGTCCTTGCAGGTTGGCATCAGGAGTTAAGGAAAAAGATCTGGATATCATTTGTCCTTGTGACTATAGAGACCCCGATCTTACCGAATACGACCAGTGCTACTGTGCACTCTATGTATCAGAGAAGGTTCTGAGAGGTGAAAAGACTACCGGCTCCATTCCCGAACGCCGCGGTAGGACCCCAGAGCGCCCACAGGGAAAAGCCTCATCGAAAGCTCTTTCTGAACTCTCTCTTCCGGTATGGAGATGTCGGGTCTGTGGATATCTTTGCGCGAGGGAGACTCCTCCAGAGGCTTGCCCCATATGTAAAGCGAAAAGAGACAGATTTGAGAAGTTCATCTAAGAACTATTTTTCTTTGCCATTTACCTTTCGGAAGATAGACGCTAAGGGAGCCACAATTAGAAAGTTAACAACCACTGAAATTTACGTTATTAGTGGGTTTGGAATTACCCAATTTCGGATTATTGCAGCGAAAGGAGGCAGTTATGCATCCCTGGGGTTGGGGATTTGGGTGGTGGTTTGGAGGAATGATCATGATGGTTATTTTTGGGGTTCTGGTAGTGGTAGGAATCGTGGCCTTGATAAAATGGTTGTCCAGCCAATCGCCAGGAGAAAGGAGCTCACAGTCAGCTTTGGAAATTCTAAGAAAGCGATATGCTAGGGGCGAGATAACCAAAGAAGAATTTGAGAATATGAAGAAAGATATCGACTGAGCTGGTTTATTTTCCGTTATTTTTGTGCATTTTGAGGAAAAGATCTACACAGAATAAATAAAGGGAGGTAAAAATGGCGGTCAAAAAAGTAGGAGAGAAATACCGGTGTAATGTCTGTGGCAATGAGGTGGAGGTAACCAAAGTTGGTGGCGGAACTCTGGTTTGCTGTGATGAAGACATGGAACTAATAGAAGGATAGCTACTTCGGAGGGACAAAAATCATAAACCAAAAAGGAGATTAAAAATGGCGGAGAAGGACCTATTCAGTCAGGTGAATAGACCCGAGGACCCTGACAACACGACTGATCTGGAGAAAAAGCATCTTCCCGTAATAGATGCGCCAGACAAGGCCAGTGCCGGAGAGGCTATCCAGGTCTCGGTGGAAGTGGGTAAATTACTAGCCCATCCTAATGAGCCAGCTCACCACATTGAGTTTATCGACCTTTACGAGAATGATGTCTATCTGGCACGGGCCGATTTCACTGGCGCTAAGGTCAATCCCAGGGTTATCTTTGAGGTGATACTTAAGAAAGGCGGTAGACTCCGAGCATTTTCTAGTTGTAATCTGCATGGGGTGTGGGAAGGAGATAAGCTGATCTCTATTGAGTAAATTTTGCCGGGTGGACTCTGATTATCACATACAACTAGACGGTGAAAATGAGATCATAAGTCACTCCGTTGCCAATTTTTCTTCTCTTGCCTGGAGGAAGTGATCCCCCTTTCTACTTTCTCTTCCCGCAGTTCAATTTTCTCCTCCGGGCCCTCCACGAACTCGGTAGTTCCGTGCCAGCCCTTCCTGCGGTGAGCTTTCTTTTTTGACAGAAATTGATTTTTAGCCTGAAGATGGGTGGAAAACTTCCACTAAGAAGCTTTCCTAAGCAAAAACTTTTCCTTTTTCTGCTTGATATTGTAGTTGATATAATCTGTAGTAAATTCCTTTCTTTTGCAGAAGCTCTTGATGAGTACCTACCTCTCTAACTCTACTCTTATGTATTACTATTATCCGATCTACGTCTTTGATAGTAGAAAGCCGGTGAGCAATGACAATAGAAGTTCTATGCTGGAGCAGTTTAACTAATGCATCCTGGATGAGCATCTCTGTTTCTGTGTCTACGCTAGAGGTAGCCTCGTCCAGAACCAATATTCTGGGATCAAAAACGAGGGCCCGAGCAAAAGCCAAAAGTTGCTTCTGACCGACTGATAACAAGCTGCCCCGCTCACGCACATCCTCTTGATAGTTGTGGGGCAATTTTTTGATAAACTTATCTGCATTAACATAACTCGCAGATTCTTTTACCTGCTGGAAATTTATTTTATTCTCTCCTAGCTTGATATTATCCTCAATGGTTCCTGAGAAAAGAAAGACGTCTTGTTGCACTATCCCCAGGTAGCGACGCAACTCTTTTTGTCGAGAATTTCTTATATCGATTCCATCAATTAATATCTTTCCTTTTTGCGGATCATAAAAACGAGCCAGTAGACTGATGATTGAGGTTTTGCCCGCTCCGGTTGCTCCTACCATAGCGACTTTTTCTCCTGGTCGAACATGAAAAGAAACATCACGCAGGACATAATCCTTACCATTGTAAGCAAACCATACCTTTTTAAATTCAATCTCTCCCCGGATTTCCTTTATAGATAAGGGCAGTTCTGGGTCCTTCACCTGGACTTCCGTATCCAATAATTTGAATATTCGCTCTGAGGAAGCCATAGCTGATTGCATAATATTATATTTCTCACTCAGGTCTCTTATGGGATGATAGAATCGATCCACATATTGAATGAAAGCTACCAGGGCTCCAAAGGTGAGTGCTCCTTTGAGGATTTGGCCTCCCCCGTACCAGATAATCAAGGCAATGGCAAGGGAGCCAATAATCTCTACCGAAGGGTGGAAGATAGCATGGTAAAAAACAGACCGCAAGCAGGCCTCAAGATAGTGATGATTTAATCCCTCGAATTTACCAAGATTTTTCTTCTCTCGATTGAATATCTGAATAATGGGCATACCGACGATACTCTCTTGCAAGAAGGCATTAATGCGGGCTATTCTCGTTCTAATAGCACGATAGGATTCTCTCGCCTTTTGGCGAAAGAGTATGGTGGCATAAATTAGTAAAGGTAGAACCATAAAACTTACCAAGGCCAGTTTGAAATCAAGCCATAACATAACTATGACGATACCTATGAGACTGAAAATGTCGCCAAATATAGCTATGATACCGGAGGTCAGCATTTCATTTAAAACTTCTACGTCGTTGGTAAGTCGGGTTATAAGTCTTCCTACTGGATTTTTATCGAAGAAAGAAAGGGACATCTCTTGTAGATGAGAAAAGAGTTCCATTCTCATATCAAACATTACCCTCTGACCGACAAATTGCATAATATAAATCTGAAGATAGCGCAGGAAAAAGGCTACTACCAGGATAGCCAGGAATATGAAAGCGATACGGGATAAGCCCGAGATATCCTGGGTAGCTATATAGCGGTCGATAGCAATTTTAGTAAGATACGGTCCTGCCAGTTGTAAGACCGAGATAAATAAAAGCAAAATGATAGATACAGCCACATATAACTTGTAAGGAGCCAGGTACCTGATCAATCGACGCATTAATCGACTATCATATGCTTTTCCTAGTACTTCTTCTTCTGCCTGATATTGATTCATAGATTAATCCCTTAAGCTATTTTTTCTAGCTCTTCCCTTAGCTGTTGCTGTAGCCATATATCAGTATAGATACCACTTCTGGCTACAAGCTCTTCATGAGTACCTTGCTCTACAATTCGACCGTCCTTAAGTACTACTATCCAATCAGCATCTTGGATAGTGGATGTTCGATGCGATACTAGAATACAGGTTCGTCTTTTCCGGAATTTACGTAATTGTTTCAGGATTTTCTCCTCAGTATGGACATCCACGCTGGAGAAGGCATCATCAAGAATGAGAATCTTGGGCTCACGAATAATGGCTCTGGAAAGAGCGGTTCTTTGTTTTTGACCGCCAGAAAGAGTTACTCCTCTCTCCCCCACCGGTGTTTCATATCTTTGAGAAAACCTTTCAATCTCGTCACTCAGCGCTGAGATACTGACGGCCCGTCTTAGTTTTGCCTCATCAAAACCCTCTAACCCATAGATGATATTCTCCTTAAGACTTTCTGAGAAAAGAAAAGTTTCCTGAGGAACATAACCAATATTTTTACGTAATATTTTAAGGGGTATAGTTTTGATCTCCATACCATCAATAGTAAGAGAGCCTTCCCTTACTTCCAGTAATCGGGGAATTAAGTTGACCAGGGTGCTTTTACCGGATCCAGTGGGGCCTATAATACCAATAGTTATACCTTTAGGTATCTTCAAATCAATATTCTTCAATATCACTTTCTTATCATAGGCAAAACTCACGTTTTTAAACTCGATTTCCCCTTCAAGAGTCCGAATATCCTCCAGATACTCACTATCTTTAATTTCCGGTACTTGATCCAGTATTTCTATGAGCCTGCCCATTGAGGCAGAACCTCTTTGTACCAGATTAATTACCCAACCCAGAGCCATCATAGGCCAGGTGAGCATCATTAAGTATCCATTGAATTGTACGAATTGTCCCAGACTAATCTTGCCCGCGATGACTAGCCGGCCGCCAAGCCATAAGACGATTACCATTCCTATTCCGGCAATAAGCATAATAAAGGGAAAGAACAGTCCCCAAATCTTTACCAGGGACATATTTTTGTTCATATAGTCCTGATTCAATTGCTTAAATTTTCTTTTTTCATTCTCTTCTTGAACGTATGCTTTTACTACCCGGATCCCGGTTAAATTTTCTTGCACTCCTACACTGATACTGGAGAATTGTTCCTGCACTTTTTGGAACCGATAGAATATTCTGGAGCTGAAAATGGTAACGGCTATAGTTAAAACCGGTAGCGGTATTAACGAATAGAGAGTTAATTTGTAATCAATGATCAGCATTAAAATAATAGCCGCCGAGCCCATAATTATTGTATTTAGTAAATTACGAATACCTGCACCTACGAGCTTTCGTACTGCTTTTAAATCATTGGTCGCGCGCGCCATAATATCTCCTGTTCTTGTCTTGTGGAAGTAGGATAAAGATAGCTTTTGCAGATGATTAAACAAATCATTGCGCAATTCATATTCAATCTGGAAGGCAACTCCCATTAGTCTGCGAGTCATTAGAAATCGAAAGAATCCTGCCATAATTGAAATGGACACTATTAGCAGGGCATATAGGAGTAACGTCTCTTTATTCATCAACGTCTTCAAACCATCTATGGTGTAGCGTAATACATAAGGGATTAAAAGGGCAAACAAATTGGTGCCTACGGAGAAAAAAACTGCTAATATTAAGTTTCTCTTGTGCCTTAGCAGGTAAGCTTTTAATCTGGTTAGGTTGCCACTTATTCTCATAGGAATTTTAGATTATGCCCCATAATTTCTGTACTTTCTTGTGATCTTGACAAAAAGGTCGTTATTCGTCCAGAATAGGGGAAAAAACGAAAGACCCTATTATAAAGTAGGAAGTAATGGCCCAGAAAAAGAATAGCGCAAAACTAGGAGAGGGCACAATGGGTGAGAAATCAATTGACCTTGGCCGAC
>JBHIAL010000083.1:0-5810 GCA_046758525.1 bacterium | reverse complement strand
GAATTCTTCTTACGTCGGGCAGATTATGACCACCATAATACGTTATTAAGTGGTTAAATAAGGTGTTGGAGAAAAACTCATCTTTTGCTCATTAACAGCATTCTTACAAGTGTAGTAGATCGCACGCGAGGAGTCGTTTATAAGTTGGTATTCAAGCCTCTTTCTATATTCCACTGCATCTTTTCTTCTGAATAATATCTCCGGTCCATATAGACTTTGCTTTGTCCACCACGACCAACGATCATATAATGTTACATCTGGACGTATTCCCTTTATTAATTGTACATAATATATGATGAAATGACTGGCGGGGAGTGGACTACAAAGAAATAAAACCGAGTTGGGTTCCAGTGAATTAAGTAGCTCAGTGGCCCAGATTTCCTCTAGCTTATCGTTGTGATGGCTCGCAGCCCCGAAATTAAAACCGACCTGACTGAGCAAAAGGAAAACAAGCAAAGAAAGCTGAAATATGTTCTTTTTCACATACGAGTTCATCAGTTCCTGCATACCAATCGCCAGAAATACCGCACAAAACAGGAACGCCGGGGTTAGATAAGCCAAAAATAAAGCCCCGTAATGCTCATCAGCTGGAAACGTCAGAATCAGTATCAAGCCAAGAGACGGGAAAAGTGCTGCTAGCAACACAGAATAGCGGTATTTCCATTTGTGTAAAAAACTGAAACCTATTCCAAAGAAAAGAAACAAACCTGAGAACCAGAAATTTGTAAGAATTGCTTTTAAAAATGCAAGAGCGAGAGGTAACTTATCCAGGGCCGTACCTCCATGTTCGTCGGTGTAGTATCTCCTTAGGATATGGTCTAAGACCATGCCAAAATCTGAATTCTTGCCGAAATTGTACTCGAGGTCGGGGTTTGATGCCTGAATGAAAAGATAAAGGTAAGGGGTGAGTCCTAAACCTAAATACAGCAAGCCCTTAAAGAAATCGCCAATTTGTAAGTCGCGGCGATCCAGGAGAAAAACGAGTCCTACGCATGAAAGGATAACCAGTGGATAATGATTGGAAAGTGCCAAGCCCGTGGTCAGAAAAATGAGGTAAAGCTGGCTTTTCTTTTTGTCCCTATTATAACTAAGTATCCAGAAGAAAATGCAGGCAATTAAAAATCCATTAAAAGAATATACTTCAGCCACCCCTGTCTGGACCCAAAAAACACTGGTGAATCCGAGGAACAGAGCTGCAAAAACAGCATGAATTCTCTCTATAGAGAGCACTTTGAGGATCAGAAACAGAACTCCCAGACAAAGTGATCCCCATAGGGCACTAAAAAGATTGACCCTAAAAGCAGGATCACCAAAAGGGAGGAGGCTAAAAAGGTGACCTAAGACAGTATACAGCGGGTACCCGGGAGGATGTACGATGCCTAATGTCAACACTCCCATTTGAAAATCTGCCGAGTCGGCCAGTGTGACTCCGGGAGCGGCTGTGAATGCGTAGACAACAAAGGTGAGAGTGCTGAGAATGATTGCTGTGAGGTAATCCCCCCGTGAGAGGACTCGTAACGGTTGAATAGCCTCCGTAGTGGTCTTCTCTGTTCTGCCTTTGTTTATCTTCTTCTTTCGGGCCATATCTAATTCAGCTTCGAGAAACCTTCTTCATTGGCTGGATTCTGGCTTGCGGGCCACAAAATAAAGAGCCGTTCCACAGCTTCTCAAAACGCCCTAGGGGGCTGACAAAATGAAAATAGTGGGATCCAATGAGTTTACGGATAATGCCGCCGTACTCTGGCAGATCAAATCCGTGCTGACTCAAGCGACTCAGCCATTCCTTCCGAGAGATCTTCGTAACGTGAGCTGGATCTTTGTCTAAAATGTGGACCAACCAGCCGAGCGGGCCGTCATAAACGGGGACCGCTCCAATCAAGCATCCCTCTTCAGGAAGCTTCGAGAAGATGGCATTCAAGGCTGCATCCAGATCAGGTAGGGGCTCCAGGATATCCCAGCAGACGACCGCCTTTGGAGGCGGATCGGCGGGGATACATTCGTAAGAGCCTTCAAAAAGAGGAAGCAGGGGGAGTTTTTTGCGGGTGCTTTCTATACCGCAATGATTGATATCACTCCCCTGACAGGCAAATTTCTCGCTCGCCCTTTCCAGAAAAACTCCCAGCCCCACTCCAAGTTCAAAAATCAATTCGCCTCTTCTAACCCACCGCTCTACCAGATCCATATAAAACCGGATCATGTGAGGCGAGTTTTGCTTTTGATAATTGATATAGTTATCGGCGTAATAAGAATCCTGCGAAGGATACGGCTCACAATTAAGCATCGGCCCTGCCCGTTAATTATTATTTGGAAAGCACCTGCGTCGAACCAGAAGACTAAGGCTTTCTTTTATTGTCCTAGAAACATTCATTTTACTGCGCCCGGGCTTAAGGTCATAGCGAAGTACAAGGGGAACCTCCGTGAAGATCAGTTGCTCCTTCCGCAATCGAAGGAGAATATCCACCATACTAGCGAATCCTTTTTCTGAGATGAAATCCTCTCCGTACCGCGAGATCAGATTTGATAAAGCAGCCACGCGATAAGCCCGATATCCGCAGGTGTAGTCCCGCACCCCCCGGATGGGAAACAAAACTCGACAAAGCCAGCTCCCTGCATAGCTCAATACTCGCCTGGAGCGTGGTAACCCTCGCACATAGCTTCCGTTGCGGTAGCGACTTGCGATTACTACATCGTTCCCCTCCCGAATCAGTCTCACCATCCGCAGGGCAAGGCCAGCGGGATGAGTGTTATCTGCATCCATCGTGATAATGATGTCGTGCTTCGCTGCAAGTTTAATGGCTTCCATGAGGCCAACCCGCAGAGCTTCGGCTAATCCCTTATTTGTTTCATTGTTGCATACCCTCACAGGGGCCTTTCCACCATAGGCTTCTGCAATCTCCCGGGTCCTGTCCTGACTCCCATCATTTACAACAATAATCTCAAATTCCCTGCTCTCTTCCGTGAACTGCTCGACGATAGAATCAATTAATTGAGGTAAGGCGTCCTCTTCGTTATAAGCTGGCAGAACCATCCAGATTTTCATCAATTAGCCCCGATCCGACAATAATCAGTTGAGGAAATTATCCCTGATGCTTATCGTTTCGTAGTGAAGAACCGTTTGTGTCATGAATTTGCAACTCACCGTTAGTTTACTCACCAACTTCCAATCAATGTGTCGCCAACTCCTAGAACATCATCTCAGGATCGCATCTGCCCGTGTTTGTTTTTTCGGATCGGGGTTAGTCCTTAATTGAGATTTTCCATCGCCCGATGTAATTGATTACCATCCTCAACCACTCTAGTAATAGGTAGGAGCTGGTTATATTTCAGTTGGACCTCTCTGTCGCTAATTTCAGATATCTTTGAGCTACTTTATGGTCTGGTCTGCACTGAATAATCTTCCTGGAATAGTCGGCTACTTTTCCCCAATCCCTCTGCTCTTTATAGATACCAGCAACTGTTTGTTGGGTTTTTATAGTGTTGGCATCACATGGGGTTGAGAATTGTTCCACCCAACGCATGCAAACTGGAAGTGCTTTGTCATATTTCTTTGCATTCGAGAGACTGTAGCAGAAGAAGGCTAGATCTTTACGACTAAAGGCCGCCCATGAAAGATTCTCTACACGCTCATAAAACTTTTCCGCAAGGTCGTAATTTTTGAAATAATAAAGGTTATTCGCCATCGAAAGCATAAACTCTGGATCTGAGTAATACTTGGTCCTCTTAAAGTAATCGAAAATTCTGTTTATCTCGGGCAGGTTATGGCCTCCATAATAGGAAATTAAACTCCCGAATATCGTCCTTCTTTTATGATCTAACCAGTAGTCTGACTTGGGATAAGTATTTAGGAGGGAATCCAAAAGACGGTCACTAACTGTAAATCTATTACCGTCCGACGCTCCGAGACGTCCTTCATCCACACGATATACAAAAGGTGTCAAAGTAAAGTTGAGTTTTTCTTCATCAAGAGCATCCTTACAACTGTAATAGATCGGACGCACAGAGTTTTCTATTAGTTTCTGCATATGCTTTTTTCTTAATCTGGCTTGTTTTATCTTACCGAATTTAAACAACTGATCAGTTCCATATAGGTTCTCCTGGGTCACTAGAGAGAAACGATCATGCAAGGTAACATCTTTGCGAATCCCTTTAATTAATTGGAGGTAATATATAGGGAGTGCCTCTCGGTAACATAGAACCAAAATTGAGTCAGGTTTCAGTGAATTTAGCAGCTCCGCCCCCCAAATTTCAGCCAGATGATCGTTCCGATAGCTTGAGCGTGTAAAATTCAATATAATATTGCTGGCTAATAGGATAACAAGTACAAAATATTGACACATGGTGTTTTTGACGTATCGGTTCATTAGCTCTTTCAAACCAATGGCCAGAAATATAGAATATAATAAAAACGACGGAAGCGAGTAATCCGCAACTAGCAACCTGCGCTCCTCATCATTTGGAAATGTTAGCGCCAGAATTAAACCGAACGATGTCGATAGTGCTGCTATCAAAACTGGGTAGCGGTATCTCCACTTTTCATAAAAAGCCAGTACTATTCCAAAAAATATAAATAGACTAGGAATTAGGAAATTTGTAATTATTAATTGAACAAACGATAAGGCTAGACCAACTTTATCCCATGCTGTTCCGCCATAGTCGATTGCATAGTTTTTTCTTATGATATGGTCCCAAACCATGCCAAAACCTGTGAGCTTACCAAAATTGTACTGGACCTCGGGGTCCAATGCCTGGATGAATAGGTAGAGGTAAGGAATTAGCCCTAAGCCTAAAAAAAGCATTCCTTTGAAGACATCAGTAATTTGTAGGTCCCGTCGATCTAGTAGAAAAACGAGACCTACGCCTGTGAGCATAACTAGTGGATAATGATTGGAAAGTGCTAGACCCGTGCTTAAAAAAATTAGGTTAAGCTGGCTTTTCTTCTTGTCCCTATTATAACTAAGTATACAGAAGAATATGCAGGCAATTAAAAAGCCATTGAATGAATATACTTCTGCCACCCCTGTCTTAGACCAATAGACAGCAGTAAATCCAAGAAAGAGAGTCGCAAAAATAGCGTGGTGTCGGTCTATCGAAATTATTTTGAGTATCAGAAAGATAATTCCTAAACAAAGTGATCCCCATAAAGCACTAAAAAGGTTGATCCGAAATGCGAGATCACCGAAAGGGAGGAAGCTAAAAAGGTAACCTAATACAGTATAAAGCGGGTACCCGGGAGGATGAACGATGCCTAACGTTAAAACTCCCATTAGAAAATCTCCTGAGTCCTGCAGCGTGACACCAGGAGCCGCCGTGAATGCGTATACAGCAAAGGTGAGAGTGCTGAGAACGATTGCTGAGAGGTAATCGTCCCGTGAGAGGACTTGTAAGGATAGAATAGCTTCTCTCTTTATTTCCTTCGTTCTGTCTGTCTTTATTTTCTTCCCTCTCTCTTTCTTTATTTGTTGGATTTTGCCCATAGCTCTATGTGGCCCGAGAGGCATTGACTAGATTTACTGGAGCCTTGACATTCCGCTGAATCCTTATCTATTTAACGATGTAGAAGATCAGCGAATTTCCCTAGGTTTAAGTGAATATCTTAGGCGGTAGGCTACAAAAATAAGCAAAATCATACCGATAGCGGCTAACCAACATCCCAAAACAAAAGCAGTGGACTTCCAAACGAGCTCCACCCTAGAGGCACCCGGGGTAATCTCAACTCCCTGGATAAGCCCATTTACGCGAAACAACTCTGTCTCTTTACCGTCAACAAAAGCCTTCCACTGAGGGAAATAGGTCTGTGAAATCACCAAAAA
>JBHIAL010000082.1:0-5847 GCA_046758525.1 bacterium | reverse complement strand
TTTTTAACTTGTCCTACATACCTTGTCATCCTATCCAGAATAACGGCAACAATGACAACAGCTATGCCAGCTACTATTCCTCTTCCCACCATCATCCTCTGGATTCCCCTTACTACTTCACCTCCCAATCCTCCTGCACCAATCAAAGCAGCAATCACCACCATAGAAAGACACATCATTATGCTTTGATTTACCCCAGCCATAATAGAGGGTCTGGCCATAGGTAGCTCCACCTTCCACAGAAGCTCAAAGGGATCACAACCAAAGCTTTTCCCTGCTTCCACAATTTCTACCGGGAGTTCCCTGAGTCCAAGGGCAGTTAGTCTTACTGCCGGAGGAAGAGCAAATATTATGGTGGCAATAACTCCAGGTGCAACACCTATTCCAAAAAACATAACAGCTGGAATAAGATAGACAAATACAGGCATAGTTTGCATAAAGTCTAAGATGGGCCGGAGCCCTGCCTCTACAGAATCAGATTTACCAGCCAAAATACCCAGAGGAATGGCCAAAACCAAAGCAATAAAGGCTGCTGTGAGGGTAAGAGAAAAAGTCTGGATAGTTTCTTTCCATAAACCAAGAACAAAGATAAGAACCAGGGAAAAAAAGGTAAAGATACTAACTTTCCAGTTTGAAACAAAGTAAGCTATAAAGGCAAGCACAAAAGCTAATATAGGGATATACAAAGGGACTCCAAAAAGATTCGGTGTTAGCACCGGGAAAAATGAGAAAAATGAGAAAAAGAAATTATTAATTGAGTTTATCAGATAAGTAATAGAATCAAAAAAGGAGCTAAAATTAATAGCCAACCAATCTACTCCCTCTTCTATCCATAGAGGTAAAGGAATTTTACTTTTTGGTCTTATAATCTTCCATAAAGCCAGCCCCATTTTTTCTTGAGAAAAAGCAGGGGCAGATAAAAACAATAAAACAGCAGCCAGCAAAACTGCATTTATTAATTTATTCTGTTTCATCTATTCCTCGCTTCCCTTAGGATGCTCTTTTAAAATTGTCTGGAAAAGAGGCTTTTCTGTAATAACTCCCTTTAGCCTGCTCTTATTAGATAACACTAATACCAAAGGCAAGTTAGCCCCCATCATAATCTTCATAATATCCCTCAAAACCACTTTACTCTTTACAGCGGGTAGATATCTTCCCCCTTTTCCTTCTTGCGCTATTTTATCTTCTTCCCCAATTACTCTAATGGGCAAAGATTTGCCTGATATTTGGGCTTTTTGGGGTCTCATTTCCTCATCAACACTCAAATAAATTTGTCTTTCCTCATCTATTAGATAAAGTTTTTCCTCTCCTTTTTTACAGACTTTTTGCAAAGGGAGGGAGCACTCAGGAATAGTGCGAACTATTGTTTCGGCTGTGATCACACCGGAAGGGTCGGCATTTTCCACAAATTTTGCCACATACTCTGTTTTAGGATTAAGAATTATCTCTTCAGCTGTTCCCATCTGCACAATTTGTCCATTTTCCATAATAGCTATGCGATCACCTAATTTGAGAGCTTCATCAAGGTCATGGGTAACGAAAATAATAGTTCTTTGCAACTTATCTTCCAGCTTTAAAAACTCATTCTGCATTCTTACCCTAATTAAAGGGTCAAGAGCACTAAAGGGCTCATCCATCAAAAGAACTTTAGCCTCCGTAGCTAAAGCTCTAGATAATCCAACTCTCTGCTGCATTCCACCGCTTAAATGAGAGGGGTAAGAGTTGGCCCATTCTTCTAATCCCACCATATTCAAAATTTGTCTGGCTTTTTCTCGTCGATATTTTTTCTCCTTTTTTTGTACCTCCATTCCAAAAGTAACATTTGAGAGAACAGTTCTGTGAGGAAAAAGGGCAAAGCTTTGAAAAACCATGCTCACCATCTTTTTTCTTACTTCCCTTAATTCTCTCTTTTTTAAAGAGGTTATCTCCAGTTGCTTATTGTCCATTTTAAGGTACACTTTCCCCGAGGTAGGTTCAATTAATCTATTGATACAGCGAAGGAGAGTTGATTTCCCGCTACCAGATAGGCCCATAACAACAAATAACTCTCCCTCCTTCACCTCAAAACTAACATCATCAACTGCAACCACCTTGCCAGTTTCAGTATGTATCTCCTTTTTAGATTTACCCTCTTTAACTAGCCTGATTGCCTCTTGGGGCTTTTCACCAAATATTTTGTAAATGTGCTCAACTTTAATCATTTGTTTTTAAGCGATTGATCACTTTCTGTATCTTCTCTTCAGCCTGAGAAGATAAAGGTGCTGAAGTATGTGTTTTAAGAATATGTTGAATTTTTTCCCTTATTCTATCCTGCATCCTCTTTTTTCCACCCTCCACCCATTTAGACCAGGTTTGCCGATCAGATAACTCAGGCTCCCATAGCTCTTTTCTGAAATTCCTTAGAGTATGAGGATGAGTTAAAAAATCTCCTCCTGGACCTATCTCTTTTATAATATCAACAGCTAATGTCTCCTCGTTTACTTCAATTCCTTGAGCTATTCTTTTTATGTAACCTATTATCTCATCAGCCATAACTATCGTTTCTAAAGCTCCTGTTTTCCCCGATTCCAAATATCCTACATCGTGGACAAGGTTAGCTCCACTAAACATTGAAAAAAGACAGGAAAATGTTGCCTCAACAGCTGCCTGTTCATCAGGAAGCTTGGAATCACTACACCCTGCTGTTCCCCAGGTAGGAACTCCGTAATAGCGGGCAATATCCGTGAAGCCAGCTAGAGCCAGGGAAAGTTCTGGTGCTCCGTAAGACATCACAGCATCTCGCATATCCATAATTGTAATTACCCCGCCCATTAAAAAGGGAACACCTTTTCTTTTTAGCTGAGCCATTACCAGAGAGCTTAAATTCTCTGCATTGGCACTGACCAACTCACCCCCAAGGGTAACCGGAGCACTGGCCCCACTTTGAACGCAGGGAGTGTGAATTATAGGTATTCCATACTCAGCAGCTAAAAGAAGCTTTTCTGTAGCCGCTCTATCTCCAGTTAAGGGAGAAATAGGCTCAGAATAGGCGGCAATAAAGGGTCTTTTAAGTAGATTTTCTTTTCCTCCCACTACTGCAGAGGCCATTTCCATAGTATCTTTTAATCCTTCCTTAGTGTAGTTCCATATTACAATAGGTTTGGAGGTATTTTTAACCATTGCCTCAAATTCAAAACGATCCGAATACTGAGGTGGAACATCACTAATTGTACCCAATCCCATAACCCAGTCAATGTTGGGTAGAGCATCGGCAACTTTAGCTGCCTTTGCTGTATCTTCTTTCTTAAATGGGCGTCTTTTTCCTGTTTCAGGATCAATCATATTAAGCAGGGTTGGCCCCAGGCCAAAATAAGTATTATGGCCACCTAAAGCTAACTTTTTATTCCCTAAACGGTCGGATAGAAGAACCTGAGGAGGGGCAGAGTTTATTGCCCATTCCACAAGATGGGGAGAAAAATGAACTACATCACCTTCTATCTTACATCCAGCCTTCTGCAATAGATCAAGGGCCTCTGGACACTTAATTCGAACACCTGTTCTTTCCAAAACTTCCAATGTAGTGAGGTGAATTTTTTTTATTTGATTGAGTGAGAGAACTCTAAATTGTACTCCTTCAATTTTACTCAAATTTGCTTTCATTTATTCCTCCCTCAATTTCCGGGATTTTTCTTCGTTTTTAATCAAGGCCATTATTTTGCTTTTCTTTTTCTCCTCCAAAGGAAAAGGTTTGCATTCTTCTAAAATTTTTTTTACCATCTCATTAGTTCTTTGAGCTAAAGTTTTTCCACCCTCCGAAGACCATTTTCTGTACTCACTCCGATCCATAAGTCTGGGGTACCAATGTTCGGTTTTAAAATGCTTAAGCGTATGTTCCTCAGTTAAATAGCTACCCCCTGGTCCAACCTTATCAATTAGATCAACGGCAAGATCTTCTTTGGTAGTGGGTATACCCCGCATAAATCTTTTTGCCATTCCAATTATCTCATCTGACATCACCAGCATGTCAAAAGAGCCAATTAATCCCGAACCAATATAGCCTACATCATGAATTAAGTTAGCTCCAGATAAGGCTTGCAGGGTGATAGAGAGAGTTGCCTCAATAGCCGCCTGATTATCAAGGCATTTAGAATCACTACAGCCTGCTGTTCCAAACATAGGAAGGTCTAAAAAGTGACTCATCTGGGCAAGTGCTGCACTTAAAATGTGAAACTCAGCTGCACCATAACAGTAGGCAGTGGTCCTCATATCCATTACCGTGATAACTCCTCCTATTATAACTGGTGCGCCTTTTCTTTTAAGTTGAGAAATAACAACCCCACTTAAACTCTCGGCTAAAGTTAATACAATATTACCAGCTAAGGTAACCGGGGCTGTAGCTCCTCCTGAAGGACAAGGTGTATATATTAGAGGAATTCCTGCTTCTGAGGACAAAAGTAGCTTGTCCACAGCTTCCTTGGAGTGTCTTAAGGGGGAAGATGGTTCAATGTAGTGGATAATAAATGGATTCTGGACAAGTTTTTGTTTTGTATCTGCTACTATAGATGCTATCTCAAAAATATCTTTATTCCCTCGCAAATCATGAGAGGTAAAAACAATGGGTTTTTTAGAATTAAAAACCATCTCTTGGAACTGATAAAGATCTGTGACCTCCACGGGTTTGTCAGATATAAGCCCAAGAGACATTATAAAATCTATGTTAGGAAGTGCATCAGCTATAAGTGCTGCTTTACCTATGTCCTCTCGAGTAAACCTTCTTATCTCTCCCGTAAAAGAATCAAGTATGTTTGGACAATCCGAGCCAGTTCCATAATAAGAATTAGTCCCTTCCAGTTTCATACAAGGTTGGCCATCTCTGTTATAAATTATTATCTTTTTGGGAGCGGATCTTATTGCCTCTTCTACCATAAAAGAAGGTATATGTGCTATATTACCATCCACCCAGGCTCCAGCATCTTTTAGCATGGAAAGAGCTTCTTTGTGGAAAACTTTCACTCCTACTCGCTCCAAAACCTCCACAGCTGCTGAGTATATCCTCTGACACTGAGATTCAGTTAATACTTTAAATTCTGGTGTTTCCAGGCTGCTTCTCTCGTAGCCCATTTTTTTCTCCTTCAAAGAATAAACTTTGCCATTTCTTTTATTATTTTATTGAGATGCTTTAATCTTTTTCTTTAACAAACTCCTCATATTTTTTAGAATCCATTAAGTTATCTATCTCGTCTGGATTTTCTACTTTCACTTTAATCATCCAACCCTCACCGTAAGGGTCTTTACTTATTAAATCTATTTACTGGGCTAGCTCCTGGTGAGTTCCCAGGACCTCACCACTTAGAGGGGAGTTTAAATCGGAAACAGCTTTAGTCATTTCTTCAGGAAAACGGGGCAGGACTAGAGCTTCTTGGTGAAGGACTATCCTATCTCCATAGTTGGTAGCAAGTGCATCTAAGAAATCGGCAGCATCCTCGCCGCTAACTTCCAAAACTCCCATATGGCTTACATCAAAAAGTCCTGCTGCCTCCCTTACTGCCCTGTGCTCCTCACAACATTATACTAGATACTGGTTTATCGTCAATTTCTCTCTATTTTTCCATAGATAAACCCACCCTTCTTGCAATAAATCATCCTGGTCTGCCTTATTATAGGTAACATTGCCAGCAATTTTCCGCAGCTTTACTTCCAACATTTCTACTGTTTCGGTAAATTTCATCTTTTCCCCGACTTTTTCCAGTATCACAAGGTTGAAAAGGCGAGTCTAAGTAAAGAGAACTATATCTATCTTCGGTAATTCCAATTTCGGGTGCTGTATTTGACCTCCCTTAACTCCTGGGATAGTTTCACTTCTTCTTT
>JBHIAL010000081.1:0-5891 GCA_046758525.1 bacterium | reverse complement strand
AAAGGAGGGCACAAGATGGGTAAAAATAAAATAGGGATATGGTTTGATGAAGGGACAGATGTATTGTATGTCTCCTTGAGAAAGGGAGCTTCTGTAGACTCAGAGGAAATCGAAGAAGGCGTAAGAATAGAATATGATGCCCAAGGGCAGATAGTAGGTTTAGAGATATCCGAGATGACAAGGAGATTGGCAAAGCCACTTGTAAAACGATTAGCAAAAATCGTGAAATGAATCCGGAAAGGCTCCGAGCATTGCTTTAAGAACCTCATCAATCTTATCTGCGTAATCCCTTAATTGCCAAAGTCTTTTATCTTGCCGGTTACATTGAGCAATATGGCAGCGGAACGGTTCGGATGGTTGAGTGGATGAAAGAGGCAGACCTGCCTGAACCAGAATATAAAGAAGAGTTGGGTGGATTTTCGGTATATTTCTACAAAGACGTTTACACAGAGGAAAATCTGAGAAAAATGGAAGTAAACGAGCGGCAGATTAAGGCAGTTATGTATGTAAAAGAGAAGGGAAGAATGGGGTTTTTTTATTGAGCGATCTACAAATTGCCAGAATAGTTAGAAAAAAGGTGGTGAGAAAAGAATTTCGCGAGGCCCTATCCAGAAAATAAGCAAGGCTTGAGGCTTTATGTCCTTGAGGAAATTGAAGGAATTTAAGAAGCCGATTTAGGAAGCTGATTGATAAAGTAGATAAAGCTTACAAGAAGATAGCTTGCGTGAGGGGAGAGGGAGCAGTGGTCACAAGGCCGAGCAGACAAACAAGTATACCCGGCACACAGGATATAGTTATTTCTGAAAACTCAAGGATAGACAAAATCGGGCTAAATCAGGGCTTATAATTCCTATTCGAAATTTGACAATCAGCCAAAAAATCCTATAATATTGATGTCTTAAATGGTTAGTCGATCTTCTCTATTTAGAAGGTGAGAGCATTCGAGAGGATGCTCTTTTCCTATCTGGAAAGGAAAAAGATGCAATTGTCTCAAAGAGCCCCGGCTTGACAAAGAAATCGCTAACATTTGATAGTAAATTTAGACCTTTAGCAAGAAAAGAGCCAAGAATAGGGCCAGAAGGAGGTGAGAGATAAGAAGGTAAACAGGTCATCAGCTAGGGTGAGGGAAAGCTTCTTAAAGAGAGAAGTGGTGAAAAACTAATTTCTCTTTTAGGAGCTTTCAGGGAAAAATGAACGATGTCTCATAAAAGGATTAAAAACTAAGGGGGGCAAGAAGATGAAAATGAACAAAAGAAGTTTGGGAATGCTTGCCATAACAATTTGCACGGCAATGACCCTGGCGGTTTTTGGCGCATCTATTGGACAAGAAAAGGCAGCTGCAGAAGAAAAAGTGCTCATTATGGGAATGAATACAGGGGCCATAGTATCTCTGGATCCCGCGGTAGCTTACGAAATAGAGGGTCATTGGATGTTGAATAATGTATATGATCCGCTGGTTAAATTCAAGGCGGGTTCTGCAAGTGAAATTGAACCCGGCCTGGCAACATCCTGGGATATTTCAGGTAAGACATTGACCTTTACTATAAGAGAAGGAGCGAAATTCTCGAACGGGGATCCCGTAGACGCTGAAGCGGTGGCCTATTCATTGAAAAGAGTGGTCAAATTAGAACAGACACCATCGTGGATACTCACCCAATTTGGGGTAACTGAGGATTCTATCAAAGCCATAGGCAACACGGTACAGATTACTATGGATGAATCATATTCACCTAGTTTAGTGCTTTCCTGTATGACATTTATTACCGGCACAGTAAACCCGAAAGTCGCTGAAAAGAACGCTGTGGAAGGGGATATGGGGATGGCCTATCTCGCGGACCATTCTGCAGGCAGTGGTCCTTATGTGTTAGTTAGTTGGGAGAGAAATCAGAAGATTGTTCTTGAACGCAACAAATATTATTGGGGCCGGAAACCACAGATAGAGAGGATAGTAATAGTAGATATACCAGAATCGTCCAGCCAGCTCCTTCAACTCAAGCGGGGTACCATCGACATGGCCTGGAATCTCGAATATGATCAGATCCCAGAAGTAGAAGCGACAGAAGGACTCTCCACTATAAAAACCCCCCTGTTCAAGTTGATATATCTAGCAATGAACGGGGAACATTCACCCTTGGATAATGTCCTGGTTAGAAGAGCAATCAAATCTGCCATAGATTATCAAGGGATTATCACAGCAACAGGCGGCGGCGTTATGGAACTTCACACATTCATCCCTCACGGAATGTTCTCACACTATGATGGCCAGGCATATCCGTATAATCCGCAAAAAGCAAAAGAATTGTTAAGAAAAGCAGGGTATCCAGATGGCTTTGAGATAACCTTGACTGTGCCCGATTTTCTGGCCACGGCAGGAACGGTTGTCAAGACCAACTTGGGCGCTGTGGGGATAAAGACCGATCTTCAAGTAATAGCGTATGCCACCCTTTTGGGGAAATACAGAAAACAGGGATTAGAATTGGTAATAGCAAGATGGGGAGCAGACTACGGTGATCCTGATGCCCAAGCAAAGCCTTTTGCTCATTGTAGAACAACCGGTCCTGATGCAAAAGTAAAACAGCTTGCATGGAGAAACGCATATGCAAATCCCGAATTCACAGACATGGTAGAAAAAGCAGCCTTTATCGAGGACAGGGATGAACGTGAGAAAGTGTACCTCGAGTTGCAGAAGAAGTGGCAAGAAGACGGTCCGTTTGCGATACTGTATCAATACTCTGGTCAGCTAGGCCTAAAAGATAAGATCAAAAATTTTCAACTAAATGCACTGACAGAAACACACCTTGAGGACGTAACTATAGAGGACTAATGCGTCCTCTCCTTCTCTTTAACTTTTTTGGAAACTCTGCTTCAAAAATGACAAACTGTATATAGTGCGTGTGGCATACGGCAGGGTAGAGTGGTCAAGTGACATTTGGTAATGGACGCACCTTCCTGAAGAGATATTGATATTTCTCTATTGCTCACCCACTGCGTAAAGGCAGGTTCTTAGCGTCTGGATAGGACGAGAAATAAGAGCACCCTATTATCCTGGTATTTACAGGCCCTGGGGTGCTCTTATTTTTTTAAATAGAAAGAGTTCTTTCTTGCAAGAAGATTTTGTGGGCAAAACTTGGCGAGAAGTAGGAGAGCTAAAATCCACTTGGTTAGACTAATTGACGCAGTTTCTGAAATCTGGTAAGTTACATTAATAGAGGAATGAAATGGCTTTCCGCGATTATGTGGCAAGAAGGACGGCCTTATTTGTGGTAGTTATTATTGGTGTTGTAACTGTCACTTTCCTGCTTTCGCATGTTATTCCTGCTGATCCAGTAGGTGCAATCCTTGGAGAAAATGCTCCTCAGGAATTAGTTGAAAAAATAGAGAGACAGCTAGGTTTGGATTTGCCCCTGCATCAACAGTACATTCGTTATATGAAAGGCATCATGCATTGGGATTTTGGAATATCGCTGAGAACACAAAACCCGGTGTCCACAGATCTCAAAAGGTATTTCCCGGCCACCCTGGAACTGGTTATGCTTGCCATGCTGATTGCAATAACATCCGGTATAGGTCTTGGGATACTTTCGGCGGTCAAGAGAAACAAGCTGCCTGATAATATAAGTAGAATATCTTCACTAATAGGTATATCCATGCCTGCATTCTGGCTTGGCTTACTGTTCATCCTCATCCTATATTATCATTTAGGCATAATCCCAGCAGGTGGGAGACTCTCCCCGCGTATTCCCCCCCCTCCAACAATGACGGGTCTTTATACAATTGACAGTCTGATAGCAGGGGAATTTAGAACATTCTGGGATGCACTTCACCACTTATTGGGCCCAGCCCTTGTCCTGGGGTGGATACAAACAGCATATATATGCAGAGTGACAAGATCATCGATGCTTGAGGTCTTTAATGAGGAGTATATAAGAACGGCAAGAGTTAAAGGGTTAAAAGAAAAGATAGTTATTTTTAGACATGCCTTCAGGAATGCCGCTATCCCTGTAATAACCATGGTGGGAATATCTTTCGGTTATCTTCTTGAAGGATCGGTCCTGACAGAAACTGTCTTTGGATATCCTGGATTGGGAAGATATTCAGTAAACTCCTTTCTGTCGCTTGATTTGAATGCAGTTGTAGGATCTGTAACGCTGATAGCAGTTTGTTATGCTCTAAGCAATTTGGTAGTAGACCTACTCTATGGGTCTTTGGACCCAAGGGTTAAATATTAGGTGTTTGTAATGAAGGACCTGCGAAGTACGCTAGCGTCCTGGAAAAGGAAACATTCCTCAGAAATCTCTGATGCCAGGGAAATTATTCATATGGTAAAAAAAAGTCCTCTGACCATGGCAGGACTATCTATAGTGCTAGCTTTGGTTTTTATTGCAATTTTCGCTCCATACATCGCTCCGCATGACCCGATAGCCATGTCTTTGGGCAATAGACTAGCTTCTCCTTCAATGAGTCATTTACTTGGCACAGACGAGCTTGGTAGAGATATTCTTTCTAGAATAATTTATGGTACGGGGGTAGCTCTAAAAATTATGATAATAGTTCTTATGATCGATTTACCTCTGGGTGTTCTTCTGGGAATTGTTGCAGGATACTTTGGTGGATGGATTGATGAGATCATAATGAGGATTGCAGATATATTTATGGCATTTCCCAGGCTCATACTGGCCATGGCAATTGGAGCGGCATTGGGACCAAGTCTGGTGAATACAATGATAGCTATAGCCGTAACCATGTGGCCCACATACGCAAGATTAGCCAGAGGCGAGACACTAAGTATAAAAGAAAGAGCTTTTATAGAAGCTGAAAAGGCATTAGGGACATCCAAGGTAAGAATACTACTTTCTAGCATTTTGCCATTGTGTTCATCCACTACCATTGTCCGTGCAACTCTCGATATGGGTAATGTGGTAAGAATCGCTGCGGGAATGAGCTTCCTGGGACTTGGTGCACAGCCCCCAACACCCGAATGGGGCCTTATGGTAAGCACGGGAAGAAGCTTCTTGATAAATCAATGGTGGGTCCCCACATTTCCTGGTTTTGCAATCTTATTAGCAGTTTTCGGCTTTAATTTGTTTGGAGACGGAATAAGAGACATCTCTGATCCTCACCTCAGGAGGGGAGAATGACGCCTGAGGTATTGGTCCAGATAAGGAATCTGGTAATAAATTTCTACACCTACAGAGGCATAGTCAAGGCTATAAATGGCGTGAGCCTCATAATCAAAAAGGGCGAATTTTTTGGCCTGGTTGGAGAAACAGGATGCGGAAAAAGTGTAACCGCATCCGCTATTCTTAATCTGGTCCAGAACCCAGGAAAAATAGAGAAAGGCGAGATTCTTTTTAAAGGAAAGGATGTCTTAAGCATGAAGGAGGATGAGATCAGAGACACGATTCGGGGAAAGGAGATTACCATGATAATGCAACATCCAGTCGCTGCACTGAATCCTGTGATAAAGAACGGCGATCAAATAGCCGAAGCTCTTAACAAAAAAATGAGCGAAGGCGCAGCAAAGAAGAAAGCTATCGAACTCTTAAAGGAGGTTAACATCCCGGAGCCTGAAAAGGTTGCCGATCAATATCCTCATCAGCTATCAGGAGGCATGGCTCAAAGGGTTATGATTGCCATGATGCTTTCCACCGAACCATCTCTTCTTATTGCAGATGAGCCAACCACTGCTCTGGATGTTTCCATTCAGGCTCAGGTATTGCTGCTGCTCAAAGATTTAATTAAGAAACATAAAGCCAGCGTCCTGCTTATAACCCATGATCTATCTGTTGTCTCTGAAACTTGTGATAGAGTCGGGGTTATGTACGCAGGAGATATAGTTGAAGTTGGTGAGGTGGACCAAATCATAGACAGTCCAAAGCACCCCTATACTA
>JBHIAL010000080.1:0-5969 GCA_046758525.1 bacterium | reverse complement strand
CTCCTAGGGAGGGATTTAAAGAGGTTCTGATGCCAGGAGAAATAGAATTCAGAGAAGCTCAGAAAAGGGATAGGGAGGGAGTCCCTGTAGAAAAAGAACAGTGGCAAGATATGATAAAAATCTTAAAATCAAATGAAATAGAAGTTGATTCATTACTGGTAAATCGGCAAGTTTCGACAAACTAATTGGTCGATTAGAGAATATAGTTCCTGGAATCAAAGAAAAATTGGTTACGGAAAAAGGAGGAATACATCCTGCATAGGCAGTAATCGTGACCAGACGACCGATTAAGAAAGAACATAAATTAATAAGAAGGAGGTTTAAGATGGCTAAATTGGAGGGTAAGAAGGTGGTTATATTGGCAGCTCACGAATTCGAGGACATAGAAGTTCTTTATCCATTGTTGCGACTGAGTGAGGAAGGAGCGAAAATTACTTTAGCTACTTTGCACACTGGGTTTCATCCTCGGCCAGCTTTCCCAGAAAAACCCATTACTGGCCGATTTGGTTCCGTAATTCCGCCTATCGTATTAAGGGAAGGAAAAAGGTTTATACATACAACCATTGACAAGTTAAACGTAAATGAAATCGACTGTGTAGTTATTCCTGGTGGCTATGCGCCGGATCGTTTAAGAATCGACGAAACAACTCTAAACATTGTCAAGACAGCTTATAACCAGGGAAAGGTGATCGCCACTGTTTGTCATGGACCACAGGTTCTAATTTCAGCTGGCATAGTGAAGGGTAAGAAGATTACGAGTTACGTCGCTGTAAAAGATGATTTGATCAATGCCGGAGCGGATTTTCAGGACGTTCCGGTTGTCCGAGACGGCAATATCGTTAGCAGTAGAGTACCTGATGACCTTCCGCAGTTCTGCCAGGTAATCATAAAGGCTCTCTCAGAGGGATAAAGGGTCCCAATACGTAAATAAAACTATTTCAGAAACATCTTCATTTAAAAGAAAGAGATAGATAGGTGATAAATTTCAATTGGGATAAAAAATTACAGAAGGGGACTCAAGAATGACGAATACTCAAGATTATAAGGAGAAAGCTATAAGTCTTCTCCGGGAATGGAAAAAAGGAAGTTATGCTTTTGGAATTGGTTCGTTAACAAAGGTAGGAGATTTTGCTCGGGAAGCAGGTAAGTCTACAATGCTAGTAGTAAGTGGATGGAGAACAGAAAAATGGATTGAGCAATTTATAGATGAAATTAAATCTTCTCTGGGAAAAAAAGGGATTGCTATTAAAGATATTATCGCTGGGGCAAGGCCAAATGCTCCCCGGGAGGATGTTTATAGAATTGCTAATCAGATAGGTAAGAAAAAGCCCGAGAGCATCATTGCCGTAGGAGGAGGAAGCACCATCGATGCTGTAAAAGCTGCCAGTGTGTTGACAACCTTAGACTCTGATGATGTGGAGTCTTATTTTGGTATGGGGCTGGTAACAGAGAAGTTAAATGTGGAAGGCAAAGAACTCCCTCCTGTCATAGCAGTTCAGACTGCTGCCAGTTCCGGAGCCCACCTTACCAAATACTCGAATATCACCACTCCTCTAATAGGTCAGAAGAAATTAATCATCGACGAGGCTACTGTTCCCCGGTGGGGCGTTTTTGACTATAAAACAACCATAGGAGCTCCGTACGCCATCACCACAGATGGAGCATTAGACGGTATCTCTCATTGCTTGGAAGTTGTGTACGGAGCAACAGGAAAACCATTTTTTCCCCAAGCAATGGAGATAGCAGAGGTTGGAATTGGTTTAATTGTGAGCAATCTACCAAAAGTAATAGATAATCCCGGGGATGAAGCTGGGCGAGTCGCTATAGGTCTTGGCACCGACTTAGGCGGGTACGCTATTATGATTGGAGGGACCAATTATGGACATCTTTTCAGCTTTTCCCTGGTAAGCAAATTAACCCATGGGAGAGCCTGTGCACTGGTAAATCCCTATGCTACAGTGTTTTTTGCCCCGGCTATTAAGGAGCAATTAAACTTGATAGGCAAAATATTAAAAAACACAGGATATATAGAGAAAGATGTAGAAAAATACCAGGGAAGAGATTTAGGTACTGTAGTTGCAGAAGGTATGATAAAACTTCTCAGAAGAATCAACTTCCCCACCACCTTCAACGAAGTTGGTGTAAATGATGAAGATAAAGAAAGAATTCTGAAAGCTGCTAAGAATCCTCAACTCTGGAGTAAATTAGAGCAGGCTCCTGTTTCTTTAATTTCTAGAGATGCAAAGGGCAATATCGATGTGAAACAAGCGGAAGAGAATATTGACACCTATATGGGTGCTTTAGTAGGGGCAATAAGAACTGGTGATTTTGCCAGGATAAAAAATGTGCCTGTTGAGGAAAGGAAATGAGCCCTAGCAACCTCCATAAAATGAACACTATAGGTTGGGAAAGCATTGATCTGAAATATGGAAAAGACATTTTAAATATAAAGGTTCCTCCGGATTGTGAGACATTGAAAACGGGTTATGCTCCTGTCCTGGACGAACCTGAAGAATTCATAGAAAATGCTCTATCGCATCCCATAGGAGCTTTACCCATCGATAATATTATTGCTTCACACAAGAAACCTCCCTCCAAAGTTACCGTTGCCATAGCTGTCTCTGATAATACAAGGCCTGTTCCTTACCAAGGGGAAGGAAAAGAGGGAATGCTGCTTTCTCTTTTGAAAAGACTGAAAAAGGCCGGGGTACCAGCTGAGAACGTCAGGATTATCGTGGCCACCGGCACACACTTTCCCACATCCGAGAAATGGAAAAAAGAAGCTTTTGGAGAATTCATAACCAATAAGTATAAAATAATAGATCACGATTGCACATCATCTGATCTTCTTCCTATCGATAGCGTGGAAGGGATTCAAGTTAAGATAAACAGAGGCTTTGTCGAGGCAGATATCCATATTGTAACCGGTCTGGTAGAGCCCCATTTTATGGCGGGGGTCTCAGGGGGAAGAAAGGCAATTTGCCCCGGACTTATAAATCTTGAGGCAACATACCTTTTTCATGGTATAGAGTTCATAGACAGTCCTAATGCAACAAATTTAATTTTAGAGAACAACCCCTGTCATAATTTTGCCTTAAAAGTCGCTCGTATGACAAGGGTGGATTTCAGTATAAACGTTACCATAAATGGAGAGGGAAAACTAACCGGAGTTTTTGCAGGTGATCTGGAAAAAGCTCACCTTGAAGCGGTGAAAAAGCTAAAGGAATTCTCGCTTATACCCGTTGACAGTGAACGTGACATAGTGTTAACTCAGGGTGGAAAGGTAGCCGTAAATCATTATCAAGCTGCAAAAGCAGCCTACGGAACAGTTCCTATCATTAGAAAGGGAGGAATTGTTATTTTAGCTGCCCACAATAGTGACGAGGAACCTATAGGGAAAGATGATTATAAAAAAGTTTTGCAGGTTTTAAAAGAAAAAGGACCGGGTAAATTTACCGAATTTATCAAAAGTAGCAGTTGGCAATTTGTTCCCGATCAATGGCAGGTCCAAAAATGGGACCAGTTTTTCAGAAAAGTTGGTGGTTTTGATAGGCTAATTTACTGCACAACCAATATAGATCCTGAAGATTTGAAAAAACTACCAGGAAAAAGTGGCTATGATTTTATCGATGGAAATGGCGCAAAAGCTGATGAAATGGTGCAAAACGCAATATTTTACGCTGTAAGCGAGCAGAAACAAACACTAAATAGAAGTCCCCAAATGGCCTTTGTGAGAGAAGGTCCTTATGCGGTACTTGCAGCCAGGGCTAATAAAACTCCCTGAATAAATCAAGTGATCATCTCTTTCAGTCGATCTATTGGCCCCGTAAATTGAGAATGGTAAATGGTTTCGTGTCGAGAAACAGAGTTTCTCCACTGAGAAGAACTTAAGGCAGCCTCATCTGCCGAAAGTTGTATAGAATTATCTGCTTTCCGACTTTTGACAACATTTTTTAGCCACGGTAAATTACAATTGATTTCTTGGAAAGACTTAACTATTACCAAATACATACTAGGAAGGAGGTCTTTAACATGTATGGATTTCAAGGAACGATGCTGACCATTGATCTTACGGAACGCAAAGTGCTAACCGAAAACTTAGATGAGCGGTTTGCCCGAAATTACATCGGAGGGGTTGGTTTTGGATTCCGTTTGCTCTATGATCGCCTTGCCCCTCACGTCGATCCACTCTCTTCCGAAAATATGCTTGTTTTTGCCTCGGGTCCCCTTGGCGCTTTAAATTTCATGGGCAGCACGGGTATATCTATTGTATCTAAATCTCCCCTCACCGGCTTAATTGGAGATTCCGATCTTCGAGGATCATTCGGTCGGGACCTGAAGTCATGCGGGTATGATGTGCTTATCATCAGCGGAAAAGCCGAATCTCCTGTTTATATTGAACTCACTGACCGTTCCGTGGAGATTAAAGATGCATCAGACCTTTGGGGGAAAACCACAGCAGAAGTTCAATCCACGCTTTCTCATAGGCATGGAAGAGGGTTAAGCATACTCTCCATCGGACCTGCAGGAGAACACCTGGTTAAATATGCCTGCATTTCTGGAGACGTGCGGTTTTTTGCAGGACGGCTGGGGATGGGCGCAGTGATGGGAGCCAAGAATTTAAAGGCCATTGTGATGAAGGGGGAAAAAGAGACGCCAATTGCTGATCTTGAGGGAATGAAGGCTTTGATGAAGGAAGTATATCATGATGTTCGGCACGATGGTTCCTGCGACACCCTCGCAAAATATGGAACCTGGAATAATATTGCCCCCAGTAATCTCAAGGGAACCCTTCCCACAAAGAACTTTCAAAGGACGATCTTTGAAAAAATTGATCAGATTGATGGCGACGCAATGCTCAATAAGATTTCCGCGGGGGACAGAACCTGTCCTGGCTGCCCCATAGGGTGTCGAAGGGTTGTGAAGAGTGAGGAACCCTACCGTCTGTCACCTGAATACGGGGGTCCCCAATATGAATCCGTGGCTGCATTGGGACCTACGGTGCTCCTCGGTGACCCTCTCGCTATTGCAAAAGCGAATGAACTATGTAACCTCTACGGATTGGACACGATTTCCGCAGGGGTCACCATTGCCTTTGCCATGGAATGTAGAGAAAAAGGTGCTCTCACTGACAAAGACATGGGAATGGATTTAGAATGGGGAGACCCAGAGGGTATTTTAGAACTGATTCGAATGATTGCCTTCAGAGAGGGAGTAGGAGATATGCTGGCCGAAGGCGTGAGAAGAGCTTCTGAAAAGATTGGGAAGGGTTCTAAAGAGTGGGCCATGCACATAAAGGGACTTGAAATACCAATGCATGATCCCAGGGGAAAGAAGGGAATGGCCCTTGCCTATGCGACAGCCCTGAAGGGTGCAGATCATGAATCTGCCATGCATGATGACGTTTTCGAAAGGGAAAATGCCCTCCCCGAGCTTGGATATCAGAAGCCTATGCGACGAAAGGAATACCAAGGAAAGCCCCTGCTGGTGAAAAAGACGCAAGAATTTTGGGGGATCCTATCAGATGCGCTACCTATCTGCAAGTTCCCCATGGCTCCTCCAAGACCCCTAACGCCGGGACGTCTCGTTTCGGCTCTACACTTCGTAACGGGATGGAATATCTCCCTGGAAGAGTTTTTGCAGGTTGGTGAAAGGATTTTCAATTTGGGCCGCCTCTTTAATGTGCGAGAAGGGGCCGACCGATCACTGGATGCTCTCCCCGGTCGGTTTTCGGAGCCGGTCCCGGAGGGAGGAAGCGCGGGTGAAACGATAACCAAGGAAGATCTGGATAGGATGTTGGACGAGTACTATAACCATCGCGGATGGACCAAGGATGGCGTGCCGAGAGAGGAAACCTTGATCAGACTCGACCTGAAGGGTCATTAACAAGGATGAAAAGGGTGAGTGGACCTTCATATTGAGGTAATAAGATTCTTTAAGGAGTATTGAAAACCGATGACAGTCACGGT
>JBHIAL010000079.1:0-5995 GCA_046758525.1 bacterium | reverse complement strand
ATCTTTCTTTTGGCTTCTTGCAGTCTATTCTCTCCGATTATCTTGATTCCTGCCTCCATAGCCTCTTTTATCTGCGGGATGTCTCGGTTCTTAGTTGCAGCCACTAGAGTTATCTCCTCGGGATGAACACCGGCCTTACCGCATATCTCTACAATTTTCTCGCTAACCTTTTGTATGTTAGACGCTATCCTCATTACTTTTTGCCAGAGCACTCGTGCACAAAGTGAAGATACACGTTAAGCAGGCAGTCTTACTATAACCCAAGTCTACGAGTGTGTCAATATAGTAATAAACAGGAGTTTCCCAAAATTCCAGATAAAATCTTTATTTTTTGTCGCCCAGAAAGTCCTTTTCCACTATGTCATGTTCAGAATTGCTCTTTAATTCAGCACTTCGCGGAAAACTATGTGGAATTTTTTGGGGAATCTCCATTTTATTATCAAAAGCTTGCTTTTTACTCTATTTTTTCTCTGAACTTCCAAAGACAAGACCAACTTTCAATTTTTGTGAAAACTCGAGGGGAACTTGACAAAATTGCTAAATGTATCATAATGTTGTTGTCATATTGTCAAACAATCCACGAGGTAAAGCTATGCGACCGGTAAGAAGAACAACGCTGCCTGTTCTGGTAGCAGAGGAAATTAAGCGAGACATTGCCCATGGAAGTTTAAGGCTAGGCAATAGACTTCCTCCTGAAAAAGAGCTAAGTAAGCAGTTAGGAGTGGGCCGTCCCACTATAAGAGAAGCTTTAAGAATATTAGAAGGACAGGGATGGATTGAATTTAAATTTAGCAAAGGAGCTTATGTCATGAACACTGCCAAAACATCTCAGAAGACCCCGGCATATCTTCGGAAAGAGGAAGTATTGGAACTCCTTGAGTACGAGATATCTCAGTTAGAGCAGGAGGGAAAGGATGTAACCGATCAGGTTAAGGAAAGATTCCAAAGCTTAAAGACGAAAGGATCTCCAGGGGAGATAGAGGAGTTTTACAATAGTCTAGAAATTCTGGAAAAAAGAGCTGACTGGCGTTACGAGGAACCCTCCGAGATAAATGAGATTAAAAAGAAAACTTCTCCGCAGAAGATAACTTTTCCCAAAATTTTAGATAAGGATGTTCTCTATGAGCGTATACACGGAGCCTGGCTTGGCAGATGCATCGGCTGTCTTTTGGGAAAGCCCGTGGAGGGATGGCCAAGAAGGGAGATAGAAAACTACCTAAAGGCTACAAGCTCTTATCCCTTGCAGGATTACCTTCCCTATGCACCAGATAAAATCAATAACAATGAATATACCTTCCATCCCTCAGCTAAAGAGGCTACCCGAGGAAATATAAGCTATATGGCTCGGGATGATGATCTTGATTACACTATCCTCAATTTAAAACTTATTGAGAAAAATGGCCTTGAATTCACTACGGAGGATGTGGCTCAGGAGTGGCTTTCAAATCTTCCTTACCAGATGGTATATACAGCTGAGCGTCAAGCCTATACCAACCTTGTAAGAGGCCTGAAACCTCCTGCCAGCGCTACCTACCGTAATCCTTTTCGAGAGTGGATAGGTGCTCAAATAAGAGCCGATGTCTTCGGATACATTGCTCCAGCAAATCCAGAATTAGCTGCTTCTTTAGCCTATAAAGATGCTTGTCTTTCTCATACTAAAAATGGCATATACGGTGAAATGTTCATCGCCGCAGCAATATCTGCGGCGTTGGTGAGTGATGATTTGGAGAAGATAATCGATGCTGGTTTATCTCAGGTACCAGAGAAATCTCGCTTGGCAGAAGTGGTAGAAAATGTGATGCTGTGGAGCAGGAAGGAGAGGAGTTGGGAGAAAGTATGGGAGAAGGCAAATGAGAGGTATGGGGGGTATCACTTTGTGCATACACTTCCCAATCTTGCCTTTGTCCTAATAGGCCTTCTCTGGGGAGACCTTGACTTCAGGAAAACCGTGTCTATTGCAGTAATGTGTGGATACGATACTGACTGCAATGGGGCTACTGCTGGCTCCATTCTTGGAGCGCTGCAAGGGATAAAGGGGATTCCGGAGGAAATGTCAAAGCCTCTAAACAATAGAGTAAAAAGCATTGTCCCGGGATACTCAGATATGAGGATAAGTGATCTGGCAAAGAGAACATTTGAGCTGGCCAAGAAAAAGATGCAGCTTAAGTTTTAAGATGAAAGAGCTAAAAAATAAAGGGGGGAGGAGGTGAGAATATATAAAACCAAGCCTTTTATCTAAAATCAAACCTAAGCAGGAGGTGTTCCCATGAGGATCAAGGGTAGGTTCCTTGATAACTTTAAGCGGTCAATTTCGACAGTGATATTGGTAACTGTGACAATGGCATTTCTATCAGGCATCGCAGTGGAAACTGTAAGCGGCGAAAAGATTACCATAACGTGGTGGTATGAAACAATACTACCTCGGCATCTAGAAGCTCAGGAAAAAAACTTAATCGAGCCGTTTGAGAAAGCCCATCCCAACATTGAGATTAAAACGGTCATAAAGGGAGGGGATCTGTTACCGCTTCTCAGGACAGCCATTGCTGCAGGTACAGGTCCAGATATAATTATGACAATGGGACCCGCGGAAGCGAATAGATACGCAAGAGTGGGTGCGTTGATTCCGTTAGATAAATATATTAAAGAGGAAGCTCTGGATAAGGAGTTGGCCCCCCTTGCTTTAGAAGTTGGTAGGTACATGGGGGAGATCTACTCACTCCCTAAAACTTTTGAAAGTATGGGGATCGTTTACAACAAAACCCTATTTGAGAAAAATGGCTGGAAGTCGCCTACTAATCGTGAAGAATGGGAAGCTCTTGGTAATGGAATAAAAGCGAAGGACATTTTGCCGGTGTCGTTAGGCAACGCTGATTGGAGGGCGACAAACGAGTGGTTTGTTACTGTATATCTCAATCATTATGCTGGCCCTGAAAATGTATACAAAGCTTTGACGGGACAGCTTGCGTGGGATAACTCCTTGTTCGTGGAAGCAATCGAGATGTTCAAGCAGGACTTCCTCAACTATTGGCCAAAGCCCGACGTGTACTTTAGTCTAGGTTTCACGGATGCTGTACCTCTGATAGCTACGGGGAAGGCAGCCATGATGGTTGTTGGTTCATGGGCATTTCAATGGGTTGGCGATCCAACTTACTGGCCCTCAGACGATCAGTGGGAATGGGTACCATTCCCTTCCCTTCGTGAGGGGGTTGACTACCCAATAGTTGATATTGGGGTAGGGACAACGCTTTCTGTCAACAAAAACTCTAAACACGCTGACGAAACAGCGAAGTTTCTAGTATGGATACTTGGTTATAAAGAGGGTATCGGAAAGTTATTGAGAGATTTTCCTGGTGAATGGCTTGTCCCCATTGAAATTCCCGAGGAACTTGTACCGACCGGAGTCGACCCTGTGTTCGTAAAACATTTCCGGACTCAGTCTGAGCTTATTAAAAAAGGTGCTTACGGCTATACAACCTGGACTTTTCTCGGTGACCAAGCGTGGGAGTGGGTTTATGAAGGGATAGAGCAGGTATGGCTTGAACAAATAACCGCAGAAGAATATATGAAAAAATGGGGGGAAGCCTTTAAAAAAGACCTTGAAGCCGGAGTGGTACCACCAATTCCGAAACGAAGGTAAAAAAAAGGGAGATAAAAAGGGAGGGGGACACATCCCCCTCCCTCCTATTATTAATGAAGAGACGGGCAAAGAAGCTACTTGCGGTCCTACCTTTTATAGGCCCAGCGTTAGCAATAAACGTATTTGTAATTTTAGTGCCGTCAATTTGGACACTAATTTTAGCCTTCTTTAAGTGGGACGGAATTGGTACCCCAGTGTTTGTCGGAATAAAAAACTTCTCTGTGGTTTTTTCTGATCCTCGTTTTCTACAAGCGTTAAGCCATAATATTATTTGGACAATCATTTTCCTTACCATCCCAGTTGCTATGGGGTTAGGGGTGGCTGAGCTATTAAGGAGGACACGGTGGCAATTCGCTCAGCCCTTTTATTTTCTTCCTGTTACCCTTCCTGTGGTCGTTATTGGTCTTATATGGCGCTATATTTACAATCCTATTAGGGGGTTCGGGAAATTCATTGGAATGGGTTTGCTGGGGAGTTTTTCGACAGCGCTCTACGCCATAGCCTTTGCAAATATATGGGCATGGTGGGGGTTTTTATGCGTGGTCTTTTACAGTGCTATTCAAGGAATCCCAAAAAGTTTATATGAAGCTGCTGTTTTGGACGGTGCCAACAAGTGGCAAGAATTTTGGCATGTAACTTTGCCTCAAATTGCCCCTACCATTGTCTTCATGGAAATTATGACCATAATTTGGTCATTTCAAGTGTTTGATTGGATTTGGGTTACAACTCAAGGTGGTCCGGCTGGAGCCACGGAGCTTTTGGCTACACTTCTTTACAAACGAGCCTTTTTTTCTTATAGAATTGGAGAAGCCTCTATTATTGGATTAGTAATAGCAATGTTCGGTTGCTTAGCCGTAGGCATATTATTTTATCTTAGACACAAGGGGATAGAAGTCTAATGTCGTGCAAATTATTAAACTGCCCTGTCAGTCGTGGTGGACTCATATTGCTGTTAATATTTTCTCTATTCCCTGTCTATATAGCCGTGAGTGCATCTTTAAAAGGTCCTGCCCAATTATTCACTGATCCCCTTGGCCTGCCAGAAAAACTCCATTTTGGAAATTATATTGGCGCTTGGCATGAGGGTAACTTTGGGCGAGCTCTTCGAAATAGCGGCATATTAACACTGGGCGCGGTTTTAGGTGTACTACTTACAGGCGCTCCCGCTGCTTATGCTCTAGCTAAGATTAAGGTTCCGGGTGGGCCATTTTTAATAGGATATATTTTTTTCTGCACTACCATTCCAGCCCAACTTTTTATTGCTCCACTTTACCTTATGTTTGCAAGACTTGGCTTTATAGACTCCCTTAGCGGCATGATCTTAATCTACATAGCCAAGTGGTCTCCTTTCGCGATATTGTTATTACGCTCGTATTTCATGCAGCTCCCCAACGAATTACTCGAAGCGGCGCTAATAGATGGAGCTTCAAAATGGCAGGCGTTTTGGCGGGTCGTTCTTCCAGTTGCGAGGCCGGGTATTGTTACTGTGATGACTATTGTTGCCCTGTACAGTTGGAATCAGTTCTTATTACCCCTTGCTTTTCTTAATGAACCGGAGCTGCAGCCTGTTACAGTTGCCGTTGTCATGTTCCAGGGACAGTGGAGTACAGAGTGGGGGAAAGTAATGGCGAGTGCAATACTGGGTGCTTTACCCATATTAGCATTGTTTGCAGTGTTGCACAGGAGGCTTGTCACCGGACTGGCTGCAACTGGGTTAAAAGGGTAAGCAAGAGCAGATATGTAAGGACAAAAATTCCACTCCACCATCTCTTAAAATTGTCACCAGAACCCAAAATTCTTCCAGAAGCTTAAATTCAAGATTCTATTGTTTGAATTATTATTTTATATGTCAGTCTATGTCAAGATCCTTGTGTAAGTTGGCAACTCACCGCTGTAGAGTTAACCTTATGGCTGGGAGAGGTAAGGCTCATATTTATCTCATCTAGTGCCCAAATTGGTATATCCAGTGAGATTGCCGCCTCTCCCTTTTTCTCTTCTATCTTCTTTCTTGCCAGTACCTTTTTCTGTCATAGGCGGTTTTGTCTCTCATCATGGCGTAAATCACACCAGAGAGTCTTCTTGCTAGCCTCTTAATGCTCTCCCTCTTGGATATGCCCCTGAGCTGACAGCGCTCTACATATTCTGGAGTTTCCTCAGAATACTAAAGGAAGGTGCACTGATCCATGCTCAAAATAAGCCCAAAGAGGGCCTAAATTTGGACTTTCTCCGAGAAGACGAAGAATTCCCCTGACCACCACAGAGTATCTTAATTTTTGCCGTTGTTGAGAATATTCCAAGGCCGATATAGAATAAACTGATCCAATTTTTAATTCACTAAGCCGATAGGGTAGGGGAATC
>JBHIAL010000078.1:0-6104 GCA_046758525.1 bacterium | reverse complement strand
CATATGAATATTTTTGAATGAGACCGCAATCGTATCGACCTAGGTACACAAGAGCTGTATTACAAAACAAAGGCCTATTATAGCCAAAAAATAGGCAACGACCGATATGTACCAGAATAGCCAACGTTGGTGGCTTGATATTATAGTTCCTCTGGTAATAGGCGGAGGTTGTGTATCCTTTCTTGGGAAAAAGGAAGAGATTGCATAGGCCGTCAGAAATGTAGCAGCAAAGCCAGTAATGTTCCACCACAGCCATGATAGTGGTGTAAACCACCACAAGCATATGTTTAATACAACTCCTAGCGGAAGGCCAACCTTTACACCTAGTGGGACAGCCCAGCGAGTCAACAGTCCCAAGAAAAAGACGGCAAAGATGGGCCCATAAAATATGCTACTTACCAGATTGATGAGTTCGATAGTTGTGCGTGCGGTGCCAGCAAAAATGAGGGCAAATACGATACAAAAGCCCCCCCAGAAGACGGTAAACAACTTAGACACAATGAGTGCATGTCTGTCGGTTTCATCCTTCTTTAAGTATCGCTGGTACAAGTCCCTCATGGTAGCCGCACTCATAGAGTTGATTGCAGAGTCTAAGGTAGACATGGAGGCTGCAAACAGGGCGGTAAAGATTAGGCCTATCAGGCCGTGTGGGAGGTAGTTTAAGATAAAAGTCGGTATCATGCGGTCTGAGTAATCTGCAGAGATGCTAGCCATAAACTCTGGAGATTTCATGGCTAGGGTACCTACAAACACACCTAAAAAGCAGTACAGGACAACCACAGGAAACCTCCCAAAGGCGTTAAAGAGTAAAGACTTTTTCATTTCTTCGAGAGAGCCCACCGTAAGTTGCCTTTGGACCTGGCTTTGGTCACATCCATAATAGGCAATGTAAAGGAAAAAGCCACCAAAGGTCATAGGCCAAAAGGAATATTCTTCCTCCTTACCCCAGCCCAGCCCGCTAAAGTCTAGAATTAAAAATCTTTCTTTGTCGAAATATGCATTCACCTCGCCCCACCCGCCTGCGAAGTGATAGGCAAAAGCCCCACAGATAAAAATGCCCAGGAATATAATGCCCATCTGCACCACATCACTTATTATTACTACCCTGATGCCGCCTAGCGCATCGTAGATGAGAGTCACAGTACCCATGCCCACGATGGCCAGCCAGAGAGGAAGCCCTAGAGCAGTGGATATAACTATTCCAATGGCCAGTACCGATACAGATGTGGCTAATCCCCTGCTTATCTGAAACAAAAGGCTAACGACTAAGCGGGTAGGTGCATCAAATCGACCCTCCAGCAATTCATAAATGGTAATAGCCTTAGAATTGTAATATACGGGGGCCAGGAAAATCATCGTGAAGAGCATCGCCGGGGGTACACCAAGCTCATAACAAAGCCACTTGAGTCCACCGCCCTCTTTTATTGCCACAAATGCTGGCGCGGAGATAAGGCTTATAGCACCAAGTTGTGTGGCCATAATGGAGACACCAGCGAACAACCAATTCATCTTACCGCTGGCCAGGTAGTAATCCTCGATGTCCTTTTGTCGTAGGCTCAAGAAAAGCCCCAAGCCTATGAGAAAGGCCATGTAGACACCGACCACCGTCCAGTCTAGCCAGTTCATAGGAAGTCCTTGCTGTGTATTGTTTGAGATCGCAAAAAAGAACTGACTTTAGTGTAAAAGAGGGGTTTTGTCACGGCTGCAAAGTGAGACGTATTTATATGAGATTCGATGAGATGTGTAGGTTCAGACCTTGACCTGAGGTGGGTCAAGCACGCCAACTTCTTCAGCTAGAGAGTCTAAGTAACATTGTACATGGTCCAGGGGTTCCCAGAGAGCGGTCTCACCATACCGATAGCCATAGCGACTGGAGCTCCCGAGAACCTCTTCAATTGTTTGGTTTGCATTATATCCCTCCTGCTCAACTCTCTCTGCTGAGAAGCCGTTACGATATGCCAGCTCCTCAATTGCTCCATGTATTTTAGCTCCATGTTGGGCTGCTTCTTTGGGACGATATGCAAATCGCCGTGGTATGCCCATGCGTACTGCTAATCTCCGAAGGATATGCTTTCCAAACCTATCTTTTGCAGGGTGAACCTTGAGTTTGGGTGAAACACGGAAGGCGCAGCGTACCAGTTCAGGGTCGAGAAAAGGTACTCTAAGCTCCATACTGTGAGCCATAGCTACCTTATCCTCTCTTTCCAGGCATTCTTTGAAGAGGAGTTCGGTATCTTCCGTTGAGTACTTAACGAACTTTTCATATCCATCTTTTTCTACAACTGCTGGGTACCAAGAATAACCTCCAAAGAGTTCGTCTGCCCCCTGTCCTGTTAGGATGATTCGCTCACCCATATCTTTAGCCGCATAGAGGGCTGCGTACATTGGCACAGAGACCTCTACCTGATTTAGGCTCCAGTCTTCTATAGTGCGTATAACTTTAGGAAGTATGGTCTCGATATCGGACAGGGATAATCGTCGGACATGGATGTTTAGCCCTAGGGATTCCGCTGCCTCTTTTGCCCAGCGAATGTCTGGAGAGGTTTCGCGTCCTGCTGTATAACAGGTAGTCTTTACTCCGTAATACTTGCTGGCAAAGGCGACCATGAGGCTATCAATACCACCGGAGAAAAGGACTCCCACCTGCGAGCATCCTCTCAGGCGTTTACGTAGTGAGCGATAGAATGCCTTTTTAATGGCTTGGAGAGCCTCTTCATGTTTGAAATAACGTGCTTCTACATCCTTTAAGACTGACCCGTGAAAGGGAGATGTCTTGTATTCCTTTTCTTTAAGTACGCCTAAATGCCCGGGAGGAAGGCGCCAGATGTGTTTTTTCATGTTAATTGCATGCAGGGCCTTTTTCTCTGAGGCAAAAGCCAGCATAGAGCCATTGCGGCCCACATAGAGGGGCCTTACCCCCATGAGGTCACGGGCTATAACTGTAGAGCGCCCATCCGTTACAGCAATGGTATATACTCCATCAAGGAAAGGCAGTAGCTTCCTCATCGCCTCTTCCAAATTGCCCCTGTAGAATTGCTCCAGATAGCGTAAAACCACCTCGCTATCAGTATCAGTTTTGCAGGATTTAGGAAGCTCTGCGTCTAATTCTCTATAGTTATAAATTTCACCGTTATGAAGGAGTGTTAGTTGGCCATCTTCTGTCTGAAAGGGCTGTACCCCCTCAAGCCCCCCCACGATAGCCAAGCGGATGTGACCTAATCCATAGGTCCCTTTTGTGTCCCAGGGTTTTAAGCTATGGAGTTTATACGACTTCCTTATACTGTTCCCTACGCATAAACCTATTCCATCAGGCCCCCTATGCCTTATTGTTTGGAGCATACTGACTATGAGTTGGGAGGTATTCGTCTTTTTGGGGTTTACTATTCCGACTATTCCGCACATTATTCAGAATTATAGTTGAATACTTTCTTATGGTCAACCGTGAAAGTGACCCTGTGGCATTTAACTTTTGCACATAAGACCTTTTTACGTATCCCCATGCAAAGAAAAGAAATATACTGACTTTCTGCTCTAATAGAAAAGTAAGCAGTGGCTTTCAATAGACAATTATGAGAAGGTAGCCACCAATTCGGCAGTAAGTTCCTTGAATTTTTCTTGATTCATGGAAACTAGAGCTGGAAAAACAGTGGGCTTGGGAGGAAATACGTCTTGCTTTTTTAAATAGTTGCGTAAGAACTCTAATATTTCCTGCCTCAAGCTGTCGTTGCATATTTGGCTATGATAAATGGTACCTAACGACCCCATCAGCATTTTGTTAGTGTGATCTTCACCCTTATCTTCGTGGATGTGAGGGTTTCTGGTCTGTATTTGAAGGATGTCCACGCATTGTGCTTCTATTTCTGGGAACTCAGGTCTTAGCATACCCCCGTAGTTTTCCAGTAAATGGACAAGCTGGAAAGGTTCAATAGAGTAGCCGCTTGCCAACTGCATTCGCTCAGCCAGTTCCATAGAAATGGCGTGATCCCCGGAATTTGCCGTCTTGACTACCTCGGTATCAAAATTAGTGTGAGTAGAAATCAACATGTTCAAGAAGTTGTTTGTGTGTTCTGAAGAGCGCCCGGTCTTCTTGAAGTATAGGCCAGAACCTGAAGGCTTCGGTTTAAATGGCCAAGAGATACGGACCATGGAGTACGGACTATTGGAGAGTAGGAAGCCGGCACAGAAAGCCTTTATATACTCGTGGACAGAGCCAGGGATGTAGTTGTCCGAGTCGACGAAGCCAACATACTTCTTACTTACCACCCGGGCCAAGGCAAGTCCTACCGTCATTCCTTCTCCTTTGCCGTCTCTGACTACACCCTCAGAGCTGAGAATAGCATGGTAGCCTGCTTCTCTAAAAGCGTTTCCGATTACTTCGTCTTTTTGATGAACTACCGTAATAGGACGCTGAGAAAAGTACTGGAACTGCCTTACGCTGTCTACCTCCATAGCAAAGCGGTTAGCAGGCTTACGGTCACTATTAGAAACAATGATGATAAGACAGCCGTGGGGTATGGCACTCAGAACTCCTTCTAGCATCCTAAGCTTCTCGTTCTTTAGCGGTACGATCACAGCCATTTGTTCTTCTATAGAAGTAAATTCCTCATGGGTTACCATTACAACACCTTTAGGCTCATTTTTCCAGTGGAGCTCATTCCTTTGGCCGCCTTCCAGTTCGATGATATGCTGCACATCGCTGAGACGAATTGCACCAAATCGCTCTGTATTGGATGGTACCTTGATGAGCATTAATGCCACCTTCTAACTGTGTCTATTGGAGAGATATTAAGTAGCCTATTTTCCATTCCAGCCATTTTAGGTGCCTCTCTTTGCTAGGACGGCTTGCTCTTGATAAAACTTGGTTGCATTTTCAAGGTCTTTAAACCCATCTATTGAGGTCCAAAAACAGTTTGGTTCCTTGTAGGCCAGAAGTTTTTGCTGCCTCGCCAACTTAGGAAATACGTCCAGCTCCAGGCTTCCTTGGTTGGGGAGAGCAGAAAATATTTCTGGGCGAAAGCAATAGACTCCAGCGTTGATCCAGTGGTCTTTTAATACGGGCTTTTCCATGAAACCCTGGATAAAATTCCCTTGCATTTTAACTACGCCGTAAGGGGATGGCAATGGTACCAGCGAAAGGACCCCAACTGCTTCTGGTTTGCTATTGAGAGTTTCAATTAGCCCAGTAATATTTAGAGTAGTTAACACATCTCCATTGAGACATAGTATTCGTTCATTGTCCAACTTCACCCGACTCTTGGTGTTGAAGAGCGCTCCGGCAGTACCCATCGGGTACTCTTCTGCAACGTATTCTACTTGAACACCCAGCTTTGAGCCGTCATCTATGATGTCAATAATAACCTCCTTCAGGTGGGATACCGCCAATATAAATTTTTTAATACCAAAGCCTCGTAACCAGTATATCTGGTGAACAATGATAGGTTCACCAGCGACCTTCACCATTGGCTTTGGTATTGCATCCGTGAGAGGTCGCAGTCGTTTCCCTTGTCCGCCTGCTATCAATACAGCTTTCATGTTTTTATAATTAGTGTCTGGAGCGCAACGCCTTGCCTAAAAAATTTCACTTGGGATACATGACATGAACACGAGGATCAGACCCTAGAAGTGAATATCTAATCAGTGCGAGAGTAACAAATGAGGCCTAGGTTATTAAACGAATTACTTTATTACATTTTCTCTGTTTGTCAAGGAATAATGCATGGAGTTGTTATTATTTTTTAAGGGCTATTCTAATAATTAAGCCTTACATCTACTGTGAAGTAAATAGACAAAAATAGGTTAAAATAAAGCGAAATACCAAATGCTCTTGTACTCTATAAATACAAATATAACAAACGAGATTCTTTGTCTCACTTACGACAGATTTCAGGTGGGCAAAAAGTGGGCAGAAGAGAGACAAAATCATACAAATTGGTACAAATTGAGACAAATAAAATCTTGACATAAGAAAAGGCGTGACAACGTATTAGGACACCACACCTCGATTTACGAAAACACCCTGTGAAGGATTAGAAATCCGATGCTCTATCCTGCTGAGCTACCGGCGCTCCTCTGTATCTTGTTGTTTAGCAGTAGCTTATCAGAAG
>JBHIAL010000077.1:0-6154 GCA_046758525.1 bacterium | reverse complement strand
TTAACACTCCCGTTCAGGGAGGAGCCGCTGACCTCATCAAGCTAGCCATGATCAATCTGGATAGAAAATTCAAAAAAGAAGGATTAGGAGCCTATATTGTTCTTCAGATCCATGATGAGCTCCTGTTGGAGGTGCCGGAGGCCGAAATAGACCAGACCCGCAAAATAGTCAAAGAGAAAATGGAAAGAGCCGTAAAGCTTTCTGTCCCTCTGGTGGTGGAGACAAAGGTAGGAAAAAACTGGGGTGAGATGAAGGAATGAATAGATCGTTAATAGATTATTATGATTCGGTAAGCGCTTCCAGAAAGATAAGCAAGACTTTGGCAAAAAGTTAAGCAAAAATAGGCTCTTTGACGCATAAATACTGACGAAATACGTTATAGTGATTCTTTAGCCACCTCAAGAAGTAAAGAAGATTGATTTTCCTGAAAAGTGCTCTAAAGGAGATCTCCAACAGTATTCAGATTGGCTTTGAGTATCCTCTGGAAGGATCCTTTCAGTTTGCTACACATCAAAAAGCTATGAGCAATAAAGACGGAGCACCAGTGTCTCTTAATCTCTTTTAGACTCCTCACTTGATACTGATCAAAAGCTAAATTATCCTTAGCATCTCTGTTAAAATCTTCGCCTCTTCGGTGCGTCGGCTAAAGTGATGAACAATCTTCTTATCTTCGAGGGAAAGATTATCGGTTACATAGACATCGATTCTTTTCATATCCTTGGTATAAGGATCGGGCTTAGAGATAACGATCCGCTGGGTACCTCCAAGAGACTGGACTCTAAAACTTGCTCCCCAGATGTATTTTTTTTCCTCTTTGCCATCGTTGTAGACCTTTGTTATTACCTGAAAACAATTCGGTGGGAGGGAATTGACTAACTTTTCTACAGTAAATTCCCTCCCCCTCTTCTTTGTTCAGTGTTTCTTCTTTTTCCTTATTCGACGTCTCTCGCTTACACGATAAATAATATCATCTGTTTTTAAAGTGGAGATCTAATCTTTTCCTTGAGCCTGCAGGAAAGATACAAAATCACAGCAAACATACCAGTTATCAAAGAGAACTTCTTTAAACTGGATGCCCTTTTCAATGGCATCCAATACTAGTTTTTTCCCAAGCTCGATTTTGGTAAAGAAATCTGGAGAGTCCTCTTCTTCTTTAAGTTCATCAGCCGGCACATAAGGAGAAAGTTAACAGGGAAATCCCTTATCTTAACCACATAATAAGAGGTAACAACTACGTTGCAGTTGACAAGGCCTTTCTCACTGCTGGCGTACTGTACCTTAGCTGCCTCGGTCTTTGTGGCTGATTTCGATTTCTCACAGGCAACATCATCGATTACCAAGATTCCATGAGAGCAAGATTTTGAAGGGATTAGAGCCATTTTATCAAAGATACTTTACTAAGGCCTTAATGTTCTAAACCTTTACTAATAAGGCTTTGAGCTCAATGTGGGACTAATTTTTGCCACAAGTCTTGAAGGAGTCTAAGAGAAGATTGTTTCTAAGGGTCAAACCCAGAGTTCGACAATTTACGAAGAAGTCCAAGCCGACTTTTTCTTCACATAGTAACCTTTTAAATTGTCTAAGAACTTACCTACGATCAAGACCTTCGGTGTCTGGAGTATGTATCAAATCCAACAGCTCCTATGATAATAATCCCTTTAAACAAGTATTGCATATAAATGCTAACATTTAGCATATTAAACCCGTTACCTAATATGGTCAGCAGAAGAACCCCAACGACGGTTCTTGGGATACTTCCTTCCCCCCCCAGGATACTAGTTCCTCCTATGACCACAGCAGCAATAGCATCTAACTCGTAGTTGGCGCCAGCAAGAGGGCTAGCAAGATTTACACGTGAAGCAAGAACTATTCCAGCCAGCGCAGCTAAGGCACCGCTGAGCATAAAAGCAATTATCCGGTAAAAGTTGACAAAAATGCCAGATAATTGGCTGGCTTCAGTATTTCCTCCGATGGCATAAATATACTTTCCGAACTTGGTATTATTTAAAACTATATGGGTAACAATTATAACAATTAAGAAGATCAAGATTGGTACAGGCAGACTACCAAGATAACCTTGCCCAAAAAACAGAAAATCTTTTTTTACTCCTCGAATTGGATAACCATTGGAAAATATATACAACATTCCTCTGGTAATGACCATTGTTCCAAGAGTAACAATAAAGGAGCTCATAAACAGTTTTGTTACAAGTAGTCCATTTGCCAGTCCGATTGCTGCCCCGATAGCAATAGAAGCAATTACGGCTAACCAGAGAGAATGATTGTTTGAGGTAGAAATGGCTATTGCTGCAATAAAGCCACAAACTGACCCAACCGATAAATCAAAGTTTCCTAAAATGATTATAAAAGTCATACCACAGGCGATGATGCCAATGATGGAAGACTGCCTAATCACGTTCACCATGTTTCCCACTGTTAAAAACCGATCTGAATAAATAGAAAGAAAAATAAAAAGAGCCAAGAACCCTAATATGATGCTGTATCTGCTTAATTCTATCTGTCTAATTTTTTGGTTAATTCCTTGACTTATTAATTTCATGCCTTTCTCCTCTCTCGCATTTGCAAAATTGGGCTCTTAAATCAAAATTTTAGAGCTTCTGCTACCAAATCAATATTTTCCTCCGGAGTAGAGAACATATCCCAGGAAAGTACAATTCCATCAGTATACTTTTGTAAATACCAGATGGATTGTTTCAATTTTGATGGGTCTGGCTTGCAAATTCCGCGAACACTCACAGTTTCCACTCCACCGTAAATGGGGAAGTTTGCCCCTGTTTGTTTCTTGGCAAGCAAAACCTCCTTTGGAATAATCTCCTCACTAACACCTCCCTTTTGATAAATCTCATTTACCGAACAAGGAAGATCATAATGAAAGTAATCTTGGAGAAAGCTTAAAACTGACTCCTCCCTCAAATCTCTATTTATTTTAATAAAGCCTTCAACAATACTTTTGATTTCGTAAGGGATACCAGCAGGAGCAAATGAGCTTATATAGATCATGGGCTTAATCCAGTCCGCATATTTAAATAAATAGAAGTAATTTTGACCAGTGATAGGGGCAAGCGAGGGTGTAAAGCAGTCTAACCCAATTTTTAATTCATTCTTGTAAAAAATCTCTCTGGCAAGCTTAATAACTTCTTTTATAGAATTAAATTTAAAATGGAGATAATCATTAATAATCTGACTTTCTTTGAAAGAGAAAAATACGGTATTTAGAATTTTTGATTGTTCGGGAACTTGTGAGGACTTAATTTTCCTTATCTCTTTTATAAATCGCCCGAGTTCTAACCGGGCCTTATTTAAATTGATCCCCATCTGCTCCGCCTTTCTCAAGCACCCTTGGCAAAAGCAACAAAAAGTTGACAAGAGACCACTGGCTGGTGAGTAGTAGCGTATTCTATCCAGAAAGACCCCGTTATAACCAAAGTTTCCTAATTTTTTTGATAAGCTTTCAAAGTCCCTCTTTAACACAGATTCAAATCTCAGACTATTTGGGCAGGCAAACAGGAAATTTTCTCCTGTCTCCATCAACCATTCGGAAATAACCTTGCTTTTATTGTAACCGACTACCTGGAAGGAACTCTGAAAATTAGGAATTTCTGATAATACAGGGTACCAGAAATAAACTTGGGTACCATAAATACGAGCTTTCCTTAAACATTCCTCATACAGTAAGCGATTACCGCCCCATCCAATAATGATAATGTCTATGTGAAATTTATGTTCGATATAATCTATAATTCTTGTAAGATGAGCCTCTTTTAGCGAATCAGGTCTTGTCGGAGGAATAAAGATTTGAATACACGTAACACACTTTTTGTCTACCAAGTACCTATCCTTCAAGATATAAATTTTTTAAAGATCTCTACTCAATTTTATTAACCCAGAACAACACATTTTTTAGAAATTTTGAATACAAATCAGTCAAAGATTTTATCTCATCTTTTGTTCTTTTTCTAAAGCTGAAAACCTGCTATACATTTTTATTTAATCTTGTTTGCATCAGTTCCTATAAACATGAGTTTCACTATTTCATCTTTGTTTGTCTTTGCTTTATCTTTGACGTCCACTTTATATCCATGTTTTAAAACAAAAATCCGGTCTGAAACTGTAAAGATGTCCTCCAATCTGTGGGTAATAAATATTATAGAGATACCATGATCTTTCAAACGTAATGTTAGTTCCAGAACCTTATCTATCTCTTTCAGGGCAAGATTTGCCGTTGGCTCGTCCATTATCACAACTTTTGGATTAAAACTTGTAGCTTTCCCGACAGCTACAGCCTGCTGTTGGCCCCCGGAAAGACGATCAATCCTTGTTCTGGGATTCTTAATATCTATTTTAAGTCTGTGGAGTGCTTCAAGTGCTTCTCTCTCCATCCTTTTTTTTCTCAGAAAACCACCGAAGACTCTTCCCCGGGTGATTTCTCTACCGAGAAATAGATTACCAGCAACATCCAGATTTGGACACAATGCGAAGTTCTGGTAAACCATCTCAATTCCAACTTGTCTTGACAGGCGAGGACTGGTAATATGTATCTCTCTACCTTCGAAGAAAACTTTTCCTTCGTCAGCCTGATAGGCTCCAGTTAAAATCTTCATAAGAGTTGACTTCCCGGCTGCATTATCTCCCACCAGACCCAAGATTTCGCCCCGTCTAAGCTCGAGATTTACCTTGCTGAGGGCTTGTAATCCCCCAAAAGACTTAGAGATATTCTTCATCTCGACTATGTTCTCATTTTCCATAATCTCATTCCTGCCTCTAGCAAAATCGCAGCCTGCCTACCTGACGTTCTTTAGGGAACCGAGTGTTCTGGTCCATCTCAGATTCTATGAATAAAATAATAACGTACCCAGAAATTACAGAAGATCTAAGGCACTTCCTCTGTTTAAATGACGAAATTTGATAATTAGGATAATTTTTCAATTATATTTTTGTATGTACGCCTTTCTTCGGGGCAATGTATACATAGGCATCCTTCTGGTCTTCTTTACTCTCTCTGATTAGTTCATCTAACCCTTAAATCTCCTTGTGGGGCTTAGCCTTAACATGATTTGCCCACAAGGAGATTTAGATAAGTAATCACCACCACTTTACGACTTTGAATTAGAACTCAGGGACGATTTCATCTACATTTTCTTTTGTTACTCTAATTTGGTTCACCGCTACAAATTCGGGGATGGTTTCGCCTTCAAGGTACTTAACAGCCATTTCTACACCAACTCTTCCCTGGGTAACAGGAGAAATCCACGTATCTCCATACATTTTCCCCTCTCTTATGGCATCCAATCCAGCTTTTGTTCCATCAATACCAACAACTATGATCTGTCCCAGCTTTCCCGCTGCTTCGATTGCTTGAAGAGCACCTAGAGACAATCCATCAAAGTGAGTGAAAACAAAATCGATCTGCACGCCTGTCTGAAGATAATCCTCCATGATTCTCATTGCTTTTTCTGGATCCCAACCAATTGCTGCCTGAATTCCGATGATTCTTATTTGTGGGTTCACCCCAATCTTCTCTATAAAACCTCTTGTTCGATTTATTTGAGGGGGGGTTCCCGGGTGTCCTTCGATAATCAGCACATTTCCACCCTTCTCTCCTAATTGCTCTAAGGCCATCTCACCGCAGAGACCACCGGTATATGTCTCATCCTGACCTATATAACTTATAAGTCCAGGATATTTACTATGAGGATCTATCCCAACAGCGTTAACCAAAGCCATAATCGGTATACCTGCCTCTTTAGCTTTTTCCACAGCCACTATAGCTCCTATTGCATCAGCAGGAATGATAATAATCAAATCAACCCCTCGAGATATAAAATCCTCAACTTGAGTTAGTTGTTTCTCTGCACTCCATTCTGCATGCATGTAAACCAATTCCACTCCGAGTTCTTCAGCAGCTGCATCGCTTCCTCTCTGCATTGCTGCAAAATATTCTACAGCTCCCGGAATAGAAATTCCTATAGTATACTTTGCCGCATACACCAATTGGGGAACCAACAACAAGGATATTAAACATCCCAACAACAGTAAGGTTATAATTTTCCTTAAACGCATTTGTTCCTCCTCCTAGTAATTAGAATTTAATACAAGGGTCGGATACTCTTAAAATAACTTTCATCACCTCCTC
>JBHIAL010000076.1:0-6154 GCA_046758525.1 bacterium | reverse complement strand
GATCTTTAGAGCACCGAATTTGCAGAGAGATGAAAGACATGAGCTGGGAGGTATTTGATAAACTCCACCATAGGTATGATGAATGGTTCGATGAGTCTCCAGGAAAAGAGATCTTCCAATTAGAGGTCCAATGTTTGAAGGAAGCTTTTCGGGGAGCATCAGAACCGTGGCTTGAGATAGGAGTTGGAACAGGAAGGTTTGCTGAGAAGCTAAGGGTAGATTTTGGAGTGGATCCGTCCGAGGAAATGCTAAAGAAAGCTTTCGAGAGGGGAATAAAAGTGGTAAAAGCTGTAGCTGAGCACCTGTCCTTTCCTCCAAATTCCTTTGGTGGAGTAGCCATAATAGTTACCTTTTGTTTTCTGGATGATCCTGAAAAAGCGTTAAAGGAGTGTTTTTATGTATTGAGAAAAGGCGGAATACTGGTTTTAGGAATAGTTCCCAGGGAAAGCAGGTGGGGAAGGTTTTATTTAAAGAAGAAAAAAAGGGGACATCCCTTCTACTCCGTGGCTCATTTTTATACTATTCAGGAGGTTATAAACCTCTCAGAGAAAATCGGATTTGAACTGGAGGCTCTTTTCTCTACCCTTTTTGAAGGACCAGAGGAATGTGCACAGATTAGACCTTACCCACCTAAACCAGGCTGGATGAGTAAAGCAGGGTTTATTTGTATTAGGATGAGAAAGCCTTATGAAGCTCCCCCTAACTAATTTGTATCAAACGTATATAGACTTAATTTTTATACATAAATTTAGTTTTAATTGGGACTCATGTCCATCTCCTTTCCTCTCTGGGTAGATTTTTAATTTAACCAGGAAGCATTATATCATGTTTCGGTTAAGATGGCTCAAGGCGGGAGGTTGACATCGAATTTATCTGTTCTATGATAACTACAGTTTCGATAGGATTAATAAAGATTAGAAAATGAGACTTTTCCAAGCGGCCGAACTGATAGGGGGCTCTGCAAAAAATTAAAAACAAATCCAGGAGGTGAATATGATGAGTAAAACAATTCTTGTCTTGGGAGGAGGAATAGGGGGACTGGTGGTGGCTAATGGACTACGTAAAAAATTAGCCAGGGAACATGAGGTTATACTGGTGGATAAGAAGACAAAACATGAGTTTAATCCTTCCTTTCTTTGGGTTCTGACAGGAAAAAGAAAGGTTCCGCAGATATGTAGAAATTTACAGCTACTGGAGAAAAAGGGTATCCAGTACATTAACGCTGAGGTACGGAACATTGATGTTGGCAATAAGCAGGTAAATACCTCTGTTAAAAATATTTCCTATGATTTCCTAGTCATAGCCCTTGGGGCAGAACTGGCTCCAGAGAGTATACCTGGACTTTCCGAGAGTGGCTACAATCTTTATCAGCTGGAGGAAATTCCCAAATTACGTGATTCTGTGAAGAACTTTACCAGTGGAACCTTGATGATTCTTGTTTGTAAGCTTCCCTTCAAGTGTCCGGCAGCTCCCTATGAGTCAGCTCTTTTGATGGATTATTTACTCCGAGAAAAGGGATTGAGGGATAAAATAGAGATAAAGCTTTTCACTCCGGAGGGAATACCCATGAAGGTGGCTGGGTCAAAGGTAGGAGAAGCTGTGAAGCAGATGCTAAGGGAAAGAGAAATTGTCTTCAACCCCAATCATCAACCTACTTCCATTGATCCCGAGAAAAAGGAAGTTCACTTTGGGGATAAAAAGGAAAACTTCGATCTGTTGGTTTATGTTCCTCCCCATAAGATACCTAAAGTTTTAGAAAAAACCGATCTGGTAAATGAGACCGGATGGGTGGGGGTAAATCCGAGAACTTTGGAGACAAAATTCCAGGGAGTCTTTTCGTTGGGAGATGCGGTCAACATAAAACTTCCTTCGGGGCTGGCTCTGCCCAAAGCAGGGGTCTTTGCCCATGGTGAGGCAGAGGTAGTAGCCAAAAATATTGTTGCTCAGGTGAATGAAGAACAGCCAAAACATGAGTTTGGGGGGAAGGGCTCTTGTTTTCTGGAAATAGGATACGGCAAGGCAGCTTACGCTAAGGGTAACTTTTACCAGGAGCCGGAAGCTCAGGTGAAAATGTGGGGCCCGGGAGGGATATGGCACTGGGGCAAGATCCTGTTTGAAAAGTGGTGGCTTTGGCGCTGGTTCTGAGAATAGGTTTCAAAGATAAACCTCTTTTCGAGAGAGTTTTGGCCGACTCCTCTTTAATACAGATGGGTATAGACATTGGCGTAAGGAAAGGGAGTCGAACAACAAAGCCACCGGAAAAGTAAATCTGGGAATATAATTGAAGGACGGTCTGAATGGGCAAGGCCAAGATCTTGGTTATTGAGGACGAGAAGAAAATAGCAGAAATTGTGAGAACATATCTCAACAGTGCTGGATACCAAGTAAGTATAGCCTTTGATGGCAACAGCGGTCTTGAGCAAGCAGAAACCCTTTCTCCTGATTTAATAATTCTGGATTTAATGCTGCCGGATAAAGAAGGGGAAGAGGTTTGCCAGATCCTTCGGGGTAAGTCGTCCGTTCCCATATTAATGCTCACTGCCAAAAGCCGGGAGGAGGAGAAAATAAAAGGATTCAGCTTAGGAGCAGATGATTATTTAAGCAAGCCGTTCAGTCCTCGGGAATTAGTGGCCAGAGTCGGGGCTATTCTTAGAAGGACCAAGGATAAGAAACGTCCCTTTGGGGATATTGTCCGCATCGGCAAGCTGAGTATTGAAGTAGATCGGCACCTGGTAAAAAGTGAGGGTAAGCAGATCGATCTCACTCCTAGTGAATACAATCTCCTCTTATGTATGGCTAAATATCCCCAGCGGGTGTTTACTAGAGACGAGTTGATCGAGGCAATCAGGGATTCTTCCTATGAGATTTATGATAGAACTATAGATGCCCACATAAAAAATTTACGTAAGAAAATAGAGCCAGATCCCGATAATCCGATCTATATCAAAACGGTGCGGGGATTTGGATATAAATTGGGAGGAGAAGATGGGATTTAGCTTGAAAACCAAGTTGGTCCTTTTTTCCCTGCTCATCTCCACGGGGGCCATTGTTCTGGCAGGATTTCTGGTCAATTATTCACTTAATCGAAGATTCAAAGCCTATCTTGAGGAAAATATCGAAGGAGAAAATCGGCAAATTGTGGATATCCTCTCTTCTACTTACAAATCTCAGGGGGATTGGGAGGGACTACGTTCCCTGGAGATGTCAATGGCGATGATGGCTATGATGGGAGGCAAAGTTGTTAGAGTGGAGGATAGTTCAGGCAGGGAGGTATTTGATTCGAACAAGAGCCAGCAGGGGATGATGGGACCGGGGATGATGGGACGGCTCCCCATGCATATGGGGATGACGGGAGCAATGAAACCTCAGGACGAGGGAAGAAATCTTTTACAGGAGGAAACCAGGGAGTATCCACTCACCGAAGGCTCTCAGCCGGTAGGCAGGGTATTTATAACCTCCTGGCAGAGAGAGGGTATCTGGAGTCCCCAAGACCTTCTCTTTCGTAGGACTATTAATTTCTCCATTTTGTTCTCTGCCTTAATTGCCAGCACCTTAGCCTTGGCTTTAAGTGTGGTTTTCTCCCAACGAATAACTCGTCCCTTGAGCCGGCTGAGTCAGGCGGCCAAAAGGCTAGGGGAAGGGGATTTATCTCAACGGGTCAGCCTGAGTTCCCAGGACGAGCTGGGAATCCTGGGAGATACCTTTAACTGGATGGCTCAAAGGCTGGAAAGGTTGGACCATCTGAGGAAAAAGTTAACCACTGAAATTGCTCATGAGATAAGGACTCCTTTGACCACCATGCGGACCTATCTGGAATCCTTTAAGGATGGGGTGCTCAAGCCGAACGAAAAAAACTTAACTTCTTTGGAGGAGGAACTGCAGCGGCTAACTTATTTTACTGATGCTTTACAGAAGGCTTCTGCCGCTGAGGAGATGGCTCTTAGGCTAAAATTGAGAAAAAGAGACCTCAGAGAGGTGGTGAAGGAAGTGGCAGAGTATGACCAGCCGATGTTTAAAAAGAAGGATATCCTGATGGAAAGATCCCTGCCCTCCCATCCCGTAATGGTCAAAATAGATGATGATGCTGTCAAAACGGTAATTCACAATCTTCTTTCCAATGCCTACAAGTATTTACCGGAAAAGGGGAAAGTCACTCTGAGCTTGGTCCTCTCCTCGGGGAAGGCTCTTCTGTCGGTGGAGGATAACGGTCCCGGGATATCCAAAGAGGATCTTCCCTTTGTTTTTGAAAGGTTTTATCGGGGCAAGGGAAATAAGATATCCTCTCAGGGCATGGGAGTCGGTCTTTCCATCGCTAAGGAGCTGGTAGAAGCCCAGGGAGGGAAAATCAGCATAGAAAGCCAGTTAGGTAAGGGAACAAAGCTAACCATCCTTTTTCCCTTGGCATCATAACTAGCCCTCTGTACTCACCCCATTCCTTCATCGAATCTTCATATCTTCTTCATAAAATCTTCAAATAGTGGGGTTATAATAATACCAAAATGAATGAGGATCTTTTACGGTCCTCAAGATTTCTAAGCAGAGAATCTTTGGCAAAAAAAAGGACTGGAGATGAAAAAGAAGTACCAACAAAATAGAAAGGGAGGTAAGAAAAGATGAAGAAGCTGTGGATCCCCATAGTGGCTGTTCTTGTGGGTTTAGGATTGGGAGCAACCCTCCTCTCGCTAAAGCCTTTGAGCGCCCATGGAGGTGGAATGGGAATGATGGGACCCGGGATGATGGGGGGAATGATGGGCTGGGGTTCCTGGAGAGGTGGGAGTCAGCAAGGCCCAGGATCTAGTGGTTATCCTAACTGGCAGAATATGCATGAGGAGTGCGAGGAGATGATGGACCGCTACGGTTATCCCAGGGACCGCCAACAGCAAACTGGAAAAACTCTCACCCAGGAGGATGCTGTCTCTATTGTTCAAAATTACCTTACCGGAACTGGAAATCCCAACCTTAAAATAGGAAGGGTCGAAAAGCAGGAAGATGGCAGTTACCTGGTGGAGATAATGACTAAGGAAGGATCCCTGGTCGATAAAATCGTGGTCGACAGCAAAACTGGGCGGTTTACCTCTCTCTACTGGAAGAATCTAGATTAGATTTAGAAAGGGCCGGCAGAGGTGAAACTCTCCCGGCCCTTAAATAGGGACAGCGACCATTTATTTCTTCTTGCGAGGTCTTCCCTTTGGTAACGCCTTCAGTCTTCTCCCAAGAAGACTCTCTATTTTTTCTATAAAAAAATCATCCCCACACGGTCTCCCCGTTTTTGTGTTCTGCCGTATGTTAGTTGTCATTGCTTCATCTTGTACTTCCATAAGATATGCCAACCAGTCCTCTATTTCTTTTACTAAATAGCAATCATCTGATAATATGGGGTTAACCTCTCCATAAATATGTGCCCTTGCACTTGACCATCTATACTTATAGGGTTTTTCTACAATTCTCACCCTCACAGGATTGTTTTCTACATAACGAATTGCTCCATATAAGTGCCTCTCATCAAGAATACATGAGTAAAATCGCCCCTGCCACAGGTGCCCTTTTGTTTTCTTCTTTTGATTAAAATACTGTGAATACTTCATGTGGAGAGTATTAAATGTACGTGCAAGCGAATCTTCTCTCATGGGAACACAGACAAAATGTACATGATTACTCATAAGACAATATGCCCATATCTTCAAAGAGTATCTCCGAGTATAATCTCTAAGCCATTGTAGATATTGTCTGAAATCATTGTTGTCTTCAAAAACAAGTTGCTGATAATTTCCCCTTTGAGTCACATGATGAGGAAAACCTGTTGCTACGGCTCTTGATATTCGTGGCATATTAAGAGTTTACATACAGCGACTCAATCTGTCAATAATAATGGTCGCTGTCCCTATTTTTGAGATAGGTTAAGGTAAATTTCAGTAGTTGTCAATCTATTTGGAGGGGTCTGGTGGAGACTCTTTTTTTGACGGGGAAGAGGGCAAACCATTTAAGGATAATTAAAAAAGGAGCAGAGCCTCAATGCGAAACGACTAACTGCCTTAAAAGGCAAGATGCATGACAGGCTTTCATTCGCAAATACCTGTCACTCTGTAGGAGGCCTCTGCTCCAGGATTCACTTTAACAAGTAGAGAGTTATTAGTCAACCCTCACTTCAAATCCC
>JBHIAL010000075.1:0-6160 GCA_046758525.1 bacterium | reverse complement strand
TGATTCAGCGGCTTTATCCAGATGTAGAGGTTGACTGAAAAATACCAGACGTTCAATAAGATTATCTATTCGCTCAATTTCTTTTGTTACTACAGAAAATAGTCTTTTTCGAAACTCCTCATCAAGGTATTTTGAGGGTAGCAGCTCAGCTAAGGACTTAATGGGAACTACACTGTTTCTCAACTCATGAGAGAGACGAACGGCTACCTGAGCAAGAAAATCCCTTTTTTGCGCTTTTTCCTTCTCTTCTTGTAGATATTTAATGGGAGTAAGGTCTGTAAATATCATCATACTTCCTGAAACCTCTCCCTTGGCATTTTTCACCTGACTGGTACTTACGCCCAGCCAGCGTTTTATAGCTGGAACATAAACTTCTTTTCTTTCATACAGGGTGCCCTGAGTGAGAGTTTCGAATAAAAGGTCACCCAAAGGTGAGGGGAGTTTTCTTATATCCTTACCCGTTAAATTTGGATATTCATCAAGATTTAACATTTTCTGAGCCCGGGGATTGCAGGTTGTAATTTTTTGTTCGGTATCTACACTTATTACACCACTGGTGGCATCTTTGAGGACATTCTCAATATACTTTTTCTGGCAACACATCTCTTCGTAAAACAAAATATTCTGTATAACAAGTCCAACTTGGTTGCAAAATAAAAAGACCTGTTTAATTTCCCTTGCAGACATCTTGTCTCCGGTGATCTTCGGCCCAAGACCCAGTATTCCTATTAGCTCACCTTGGGGAGAAAGAGGAACTACAACATTGGACTGAATAAGCTTCATTTCTTGTTTTACCTCGTAGGCAGTTTTAAAATCAGTGTGCAGAATACGCTCTCTGGTTAACACTGTCCCGTCTCTGGCAAGGAACTTCACCAATCCCTGCTCAGGATAAAGTTGAACGTATTGTTTCATTTCCTCTGTCATCCCCAGACAGGCTCTTATCCGATAGGTTTTTTTTATTTTATCTTTTAAAAGAAGGGAAAGCCGGGTTATTCCGAACATCCTGTTTAAAAGACCCAGAAAAAATTGCATCAGTTCATCTAAATTATACCCATGGATCAGGAAGCGTGACATTTGCTCTAAAAATTGCCACTCTTCTGAGGAGAAAGTTCTCTCTTTTTCTGAAGATGAGAAAGGATGAAACGACTCTCTGGAGATTCTTTCTTCTTTCATTCTTGAGATTAGCATTTCCTTTTCCACCTTTTCTCTTACCACTTCAGGAAGAAGGGTAATATCCCTGTCTATATCTACATATTCGGCAAGCCCCTTCTCCCGTGCTGCCTGGATTATCCTTCCGTTTATCTTCCGTCCTATTCCCAAAACCACTGCTGAGTCATTTAACTCTCTTATCAGTGGGATGATGTCCAGACCATCCCACACCATAGAGGAAAAGTCAATAATTATAAGATCTACCATTAAACTTAAGGTTCTAATCTTTCGATGCTCATTCTCCGTAATAATCAGATGTCCTGATCCTAAGAGATCATTTAAAAACTTTTCTCTTTTTCTTTCACGGGTGATAAAAAGTATCCTAGCCATTTTCTCTTCCATGCCTACTTTTTATTTTAATTTTTCTCCGGGCACAATATTCAATGTACCTTTTTACTTTTGTCAGGATGATCTTGGCTATAGAAAGGTAACTCAACAGTCACCATTGCCCCTCGTTCCCAATTACCGATACGTATTCTTCCGTCATGGTTTCGGATAACGCGATAAGCTACAAATAGCCCCAATCCCGAACCTTTATGTTTGGTAGTGTAAAAGGCATCAAATGCTCTTTCTATGGACCTCTCAGAAAATCCGGGGCCATTGTCCTTAAAAGTTACCACATTAGGTAACCTGGTGTTTTTCTTCTGTTTAATATCTATATAAATTTCCCCTTTCTCATCAACTGCTTCGGTGCAATTTGTAATAATGTTTGAAAATGCTTTTTTTAGCTCAACTCTGTCTGCAAAGATATTGGGTTGAGACAAATATTTTTTTATAATTTGAATACGTTTAGCACTTAGTTGTATACTCATATCCTCAAGAATTTCTTCTAATAGTTCCGATAAACTTACCTTGAGGTATTCCCCCTTTTCTTTTTTCAAAGTAAGATTAAACAATTTGTTGACCATTTCATCTATTCTATCTATTTCTTTCAGAGCAAGGGTCATAAATTTGTTTCTAAATTCCTCATCTCCGTATTTGTCCGGAAGTAATTGAGCCAGTGTTCTTACTGAAACAAGAGGGTTCTTTATCTCATGAGCTAATTCACCTGCTATTACGCCCATTGTAGCTAATCTTTCTGCCTTTCTTACCTCTGCTTCCAATTCCTTTAGTTTCGTCAAGTCGGTAAGAACACAAATAACCTGTCTAATCTCACTACCAGTCTCTTCATACAAAACACTAGTATTAATCATAACCGGGATCCTTTTGCCTTGACCTTTATTAACCTCAATAGAGAACTCCTGATCGGCATAACTTTTTCGTTCCCTATACGCGCTTTCAAACACTTTATTCAGTGGTACTGGAAGAACAGAGTATTCTTTGCCTATTATGTGCTCTCTACTTAATCCAGTGATCCTCTCTGCTTGCAAGTTGAACGCTGAAATTCCACCATTGCCATCCAGACTGATAACCCCGCTTCGCATCCCTTGCAGAATTCCCTCGTTGTAATCCTTCATATTCTTTACTTGCTGAAACAGCTTTGCATTCTCTAAAGCAATAGAGGCTTCATCAGAAAATAAAGAAAGAAGCTGAATATCCAAATTTGTATAAATATCCCCGGATAACTTCCCTCCGAGACATAAAAATCCAACCATCTGGTCTCTAAATGATAAGGGAAGAATTAAGTTAATTCGAAGTTTGTTAAAAATACTCTGTATTGCATCTTGAACTCGTGAGGGCAGGAGAGCCAAGTCTTCCTCTAGTAACACGTTTTTCTTTTCCTGTAATGTAGTCACAAGTACATTTTTGCTATCGAAGTTTTCCTGAAGGTGGTCTTTTTTAGGTAATGTTACTTTACATTCATAAATCCCTGAATTTTCATTTAGAACATACAAGTATCCAAGAGAGGAACCTAAGGTTCTTACAACCTTTTCAATGATGAAATTCAAAAGAACTTCGATTTCTAATATAGTACTAAGTTCTCGGGTGTGTTTTCTCAGTTCTCGATAGTAACTTGCTCGCTCAGGATAGAACAAATTGACAAAGATATTTTCAATCCTGTTTCTCAGGGGATTGAACAACAAAGCGAATCCAAATGAAATTATTCCCATCAAGAGAAAAGAGGACATTCTACTAATTGAGCCAAACAACAAAGTGGGCAAATAGATGAGAAAAATAAAAAATAAAGTAACAAAAGCTGTCATTAATGAATAGGTAACCACCGTTCTGAAAACAATCCTGATATCCATTAAACGATATTTTACGATAGAGTAAGCAGTGATCGAAGTAAAAACGATAAGGAAAATGTCATGGGGAATTTTTTCTTCTATTCCATAGACACTGAGAAAATGCATTACCCCTCCCGTATAGGCTAACAAAAAACCAATAAACAGATACTTACATTGATTTTTCTTGAATCCTGACCACATCCGGTATTTGTCTAACAGCAGGTAAAACCCATAGACACTCATAACTGCGAATATACCCACAAACACAACGTATAGCAATCCGGGAACAATAGTGTATCTGTAAATGTCAGAGGGAGTAAGACCGGCGATGAAGAGGTCGGAGAAGCCAAGAAACGCAAAGACGGTTGAGAATATATAAACCAAAAAAAGGGTAAGTTTCTTTCGTCCGACGGCACTTAGAATCTCCAAAACAAAGTGCAAATAAACGGTCGGGCAAAAGATGGCGAACACGTATATTATACGGATTAAGAAAAGTAGAGAATGTGCGCCGAGATTGGAACTCATAATAGTGGGGTAGAGACACCACATACCTATCGTCACACAGAATAAAGAGAACAGTCTATTTTTCGCTACTTTTTTATTCTTCAGATACACGAAGATCGCCAGGCTGATGTTCACAACAAACGCGGCCAGCGACGCTATCACGAAGACGGTTACTTCCATTTAAATTATTCCTTTACTTTTATAGCAGGCAACAGTTTCTCTAATGCCTATCTCGGAGCTAAATGGGGGAATGTAGCCTAATTCCTCTCGGGCTTTGGAAATAACACAGGCCCAATTTGATCGTATCTCATTAATTAATTTTCTTACACTATGAGGCCCAAATTTGACAAGTATGTTGGCTAAAAGGCTAGGGATTTTGATTTTTGGAAAACTAACACCTTCAGCATCTGCTATAATCTCAACCCATTCATTTAGTGTACGTGGTTTTTCATCGGCAACAAAGTAGATATCGCTTGGCACTATCTTGATATGCCTTAGCATCTCCAAGACAGCAATTAAGTTCTCTATGTAACACAAACTAAGTAAGCTATTTCCATCTCCAAGTGGCCTTATGCCCCTTTTCACCATCTTGAATAATAAGGTCGACCGAGAAAAAATATTGTCCCCGGGTCCATAAACTAAAGCGGATCTAATTATGGTCACAGGAAGCCCATATTGTCTCTTGTATTCTAGCAGTATATTTTCAGCCTCTAACTTACTTTTTCCATATCGTGTAATTGGATTAGGTAAAGTATCCTCGTCCACTACACCATAATTTTTTCCTACTACTGCGGCAATACTGCTCAAGAATATAAATCTTGGATACTCCCTGGAAGAATTCATCACAGCTCGAGCCAAAGATTTTGTACCTTCTGTGTTTACCTTGTAGTAGGGATTACCCCTTTTTTGCTTTGCAAATACTTTTCCTGCCAGATGATATACCAGTTCAACTTCAGGAATCGATTTCACTAAAGTCTCTTTATCAAGAATATCCACTCTTTTTAACTCTACGTTTCCTTTGTTCAGCTTTTGGTACCGCTCAACCGGCTGTCTTACCAAACAGATAATCCTATCGTTATTTGCGGCTAACCTATTTACCAAGAATCTTCCTATAAATCCTGTTGCCCCCGTTACCAGAATATTCATGACCTTTGGTAGACCTTAATCTACTAAACCACCTCGTAAGTATTCAGTGAACCCCGTCATTTTTGGTAGTCGCAGGCTTTAGCCTGCGCACCCTAAAGGGTGCGGCTACCCTGAAAATTCAATGTGATACGGCGTTTACTGAGCATTTACACCACCTCAAATGTAATAGATAAAGTTACGATTTTAAATTTCTAAGAATTAACACACCGTTCTTACCTCCAAAACCGAAACAATTGCTCATAAAATAATCCACCTTTGCTTTTCTGGCCATATTGGCTACATAATCCAAGTCACAATGAGGGTCTCTATATTCATAGTTGATAGTGGGGGGAACCATTCCTGCGGAAAGGCATATCAAACTGGCACACAGCTCTACCGCACCACATGCACCCATGAGGTGCCCGATCATGGACTTAACAGCACTGACCTTTACTCTATAAGCATGTTGTCCAAATATTTCTTTGATCGCCTGTGTCTCAAGCAGGTCACCTATTTTAGTCCCAGTGCCGTGAGCCTGGATATAGTCTATTTTTTCCGGATTGATTTCGCTACCCAATAATGCCCGTTGTATAGCCTCACGAATTCCTCTTGCTTCCGGGTGAGGAGCTCTTATACGATATGCATCGCAACTAAATCCATAACCCATAATTTCCGCATATATCTTTGCACTTCTTACCATGGCTCTATGATAATCCTCCAGAACTAATACCCCGGCTCCTTCGCTCAAAATGGTACCGTCTCTTTGAGCATCAAAAGGTCGAGGTGTTCCACTGTTATCTTGATTTTTTTCGGACAGTATCTTGGAAAGGGAAAGGGAACTAAAAAACATAGAAAAAAGCGGAGCTTCTGAACCACCGGCAAGAACTACCTCTGCTTTCCCAGCTTTCATTAAGTCAAACCCGTAACTAATGGCATCAAAAGAAGAAGTGCAGGCAGAAGAGAAGGTTTTGCTGGGACCCTGAGCATTCCATGCTATAGCCACATGGCTCGAAAGAGCGTTGGGATAAGTTATAGAAGACGTATACGGATGGACGGAGAGAGGACCTTTCTTGATGAAATTTTGGTATTGATCAAAAAGAAATCCCACTCCTCCTATTGTGGTTCCAAAAGATGTAGCCGTTTTCTCCGGTGCA
>JBHIAL010000074.1:0-6200 GCA_046758525.1 bacterium | reverse complement strand
CAAAGAAAACATCCAGGGAAGCGGTTGATGCAATAATCTCAGCTATAACCGACTCCCTGGTAAGAGGAGAAAAGGTTACTTTAGTTGGTTTTGGGACTTTTCGAGGGGTGGAAAGAAAGGCAAGAAGGGGAGTAAATCCTCAAACAGGAAAAACTATTCAGATACCAGCTAAAAAAGTCCCCAAGTTTAGACCGGGGAAGGAACTAAGGGAGAAGGTGAAGTGAGAGGAGGTGATGAATAGAGGTAGTTAAGTATGAAGGAAGGATTTATTTAGAGTATAAACCAAGGAGAAAAGAATGAAAAGGACAATAGGTATGTTGATAGCAGGGATAATTTTGGTAGGTATAACGAATCCAGTTTGTGCTATGAGTCTAAAAGGGAAGATAGGATTTGGAGGGAACTACAGTTACCTTACCATGAACATGCAGGATGCCAAGGATTGGTTCCAGAATTACAAGGATTTCTCTGATAATCTAGGTCGGACCTCGGAACTGAAAGATTTTAAAGTAGATCCCTCATTCAGTGCAGACATACGCTACGGAGTGAGTGATAGGTTAGTACTATCCCTAGGATATAGCAGTCTCTCAGGAAAACAGGAAATGCAAGTTACCGCTCCCTTCACTGAGGATTTCAACCAGAGCGCTGAAGCTAGCGGCATATTGGGCTCTGTTCTATTTATTTTCCCAAATGAATCGACGAATTTGTTCCTGGGTGGAGGATTGGGTTCCTACTCCATAAAGTTCAGGAGCGAAGATAGGGTAGATGGCGGGGAGGTTTCTGAAAGAGGAAAAGCTAGCCAAATGGGCTATCACCTTATTTTAGGGTTAGAACATTTCTTAAGCGAAAAATTTGCAATTAGTCTGGAAGGCCTCTATCGAATACTCAAAATTTCTGAAATTGAGTGTACAGAGAGTACCTATGCCTGGTCCGTAGCGGGAGATATCATCAAAAAACCTGTTGACTACAATGACTTAGGTCAGGGATTAGAGCCTCTGGAGCTGGATTTCACTGGATTTGCTATAGGGTTAGATCTACATTTTTATCTGTAATTACGTGCAATATAGAGCTGTGTTAAAGATACTCTGAGAAGAAAAATTACTACCGGGGCACTCACCGGCACCAAATCTCCTAATCACGCTCTTAATGAGGTTGCTAAAGGGTGGGATAAGATTACGAATAAACTCGATTGGGAAGAACCAAAAAACTGTGCCAGGAGTTGGTAGCTGGCTGGAGAACCTCAACGTTATAGAACTAAAGATACAAGTGGGGGTGAGGTCTCACCTCCACGAAGGAACCGGTAAAGGTTTCCTCTACATTGACCTAGGTTTGTATAGGGGAAGGGTTTGAGGGAGAGGGTGAAGTAAAGGGAAGGTGATTAGCCATAATAAGATGGTTTAATCTTTTCAATGAAGAAATTTGCCGTTGATAGGCTTTGACCCTCTCTTTGGGGCCTCTCCTTGCGTCTAAGCGCAAAGGTGAAAAGAGCCAGGCTTAAGAAAGTCTGCAGAATCAAAAATCTAATTGTAAGATAGGAAAAGTGAAATAAGGTCTTGGTTCTTTGATTAGAGAGGGTTCCAACAAGGAAGTGAGAGGCTAGGTATATTCGACTGATTATTTATGATATTTCTCTTGCTAAGGGAGGATAAGAAATGAAGGTAAATTGGGGGGCACTAGGCATAACCAGCGGCCTGATTTTGGTAGCAGCTTCAATCTTAGCTGTGGGATTAATGGCAGGGAGGAGGATATCGGGGCTTACAGTTAGACTTACCACATTAGAGAAGCAGATACCTATTATAAGAGCCGGCATTAAGCGAACTATCATTGCTCAGGAGTACGCCTTCAGTAAAGCCGATTCCGAAAAAAGAGCCATTGCCGTTGAGGATTTAAAAGAGGGATATGCACTAGCTGATAAATTTATGGGAGAATAGTATTAGGTTACCCAATCTTTGCAGGTGTTATGAAAGGAGTGGAGAGATAAAAAAGGAGAGAGACCAAATCAGAGATAATACAAATGAGAAAAGTAAAACAAGCTAAACAAAAAGAGATAGAAAGGATTAAGCTGACCGATACCCGGGAGCTTGTTGCTTCCTTGGTAGACGGTGAGAAGGTGGACTTGAGAATATGGGTGGACAGTAATAACTACAAGGGATGGACAAAGCAAGGCTTGAGGTTTTATCTTTTTGATGATAACTGGCCTGAATTTAGAAAGCTCATTGATAAGGTGCGCAAAGTTTATGAGGAGATAGCTTGAGAGAAAGGGGAGAGGCAGTAGCCCGAGACTGAGCAAACAAAAAATATATCTGGTACACAGAACATAAAATGTTTCCAAACTCTAGGGAGCCAAAGTGAAGTCTATATAGATCAGGGAAGAGGCGAAGTGAGAAGGGGTAATGAACGAGTTGTATGAAATAACTCTGCCTTAACGGAGAAATGTAGGAGGGAAAGATGGATGTAATCGACGCCGTTAAAAAGAGAAGGAGTGTGAGAGCCTACCAGAATAAGCTTATACCAGAGGAAAAATTGAAAAGAATTCTCGAGGCCGCTCGCCTTGCCCCTTCAGCAAGAAACTCACAATCTCACAAGTTCATTGTAGTGAAAGATCATCAGCTCAGAAAAGAACTAGCTAAGAAAGCTACCTCCGAGTCCTTTATCGGTGGCGCTCCGGTGATAATTGTTGCGGTGGCTCTTGATCCAGAGTATGTGATGTCTGGTGGGGTCCCTGCTCATCCGGTGGACATTGCTATAGCCCTTGACCATATGACTCTGGTAGCTGTAGAGGAGGGGCTTGGTACCTGCTGGATTGGAGCATTTTACCAAGATCACGTGAAACAGATGTTAGGTATCCCTGAAAAATATAAAGTAGTAGCTTTACTCTCCGTGGGTTATCCGGCTGATAGTCCAAGAAAAAAATTCAGAAAGCCTCTGGAAGAAATAGTTTGCTACGACTCTTTCGGTGAATAGAGTTCCAGCTGTGAGGCAGAAGGCGGCAATATCCAAAGAGAAATTTCCGAGGCTGAAGAGCAGTATGAAACCGCTAAATCACGTATGAATCAAGGACAAAGAACTGAGTCCACAAAACATGCTGTAAAGGCTTACAATACCTTGTATTCTTGAAGCTCGGGGATAAATAAAAGTGGTCGAATCGAGAGTTAACGCCAATTAACAAGAAAAAAAGCCTCCATAGAAGCTCATATAGGTACTTCCTTAAGGCAGTATGATATAAGCCGTAGGTAAAATTAAAGCTCCTCTATTAAGAGATTTCTATCAAGCCAGTTGCGGGATAGAGGAATTTTTAGGAAAAGGGGCACACCGTCTCTTATTTTCAAAAATTTAAGTAAGGAGGTTTTGAATTGGATTATAAAAAAGAATTAGTGTTGTTGGAACGTAGAGTACACAAAATGGTCAAAGCTGTAGAGGTATTAGCGAAGGATGTAAACGATATATCTGCGGCTGTAGGAGTAATAGGCAGAGGCAAAGGATATAGGAACTACGAGTTTATCCCGGGTTTTAATAGTGTGGATAAGATGGTAAGACAAATTAATAGTGATATGGGGCTGATAAAGGAAGAGATGAGCGGGGAAGAAAGGATTATAATAAAATAAAAAGGGTCAAAGCCCCTAAGGAGAAAGTTAAATGAGAGGTAAAGAGTTATCAGTTGCTTTTCAGCTCTCACAGGCCAGAGTTGATTACATAATGGCCAACCCGACTGGCTTTTTGAATGTTCGTTTTAATTATATTCCAGATGAGAGATGTATCCGTGTAGAGATTTATGATACTAGAGGTATATTTTCCAATAAATCTGGAATAGCCTTGCTGGAACAGTTTAAGAAAAGTTTGGAGGCCATTTATTCGTTCGTACATTTGAATCTGGATTCATCAGTGTTGAGAGATGATGATATTGTGGCTATGTTTTATGCCAAAGGAGGAGATATTCCTCTAGGCTATTATTCTGAATCTGAAGGGAAATATCGCCCGTGGGAGAATATAGGGGACTCATCTCCTTTTGTATCAAGCAAGTTAGATGTTTTGGGAAAAATTGAAGATACAAAAGCTATAAAAAAATTAGATCCAGAACTAGTTAAAAAAACTTTGAAAGCTTTGGTCCGGAGAGAAATGGGTATGAAGAGACAACGCAAAAGAAGTCGCCAGGGGTAATACATACAGATTGCTTTGTATGTCCAAGGTGCCATGGCTGTGAGATGATACGGGAGAAAATAAATGAAAAATAAAAGGTTGCTAGTTATTATTTTATTGAGTTTAAGTTTTTGTTTTGTGTCTGGAGCGGGGTATGGGGAAGTTCTATTGCGGAATGAAATGAGAATATCATCTATAGATTTTTTTCTCTTGGAAGACAGAATTGACTACATTATGTTTAACCCGACAGTTCCCTTGATTGTTGATTTTCATTACGACCCAGATGGGAGATATGGAAGAAGTATACTACTTTCCGAGGATGTTGATACAACGGGTAAAATCTATGTATGGATCCAAGATAAAAAGGGAGTATTTTCTGACAAAAACAAAAAGCCTTATTAAATCAATTCAAGACGAGTTTAGAGGCTATATATTTGTTCATAATGGCAGAAGCTACAAACATGGATACTGATATTGTGGCTGCATTTTTCAGCGCAGAGGGAGGAACTCCTTTGGGCTATTTCTATGAAGGGGATTATCACCTGTGGGAGGAACAATGACAGGGGGTCTTGGGGTATTAAGGTATCTAAAAAATAAGTGAAGGAGAGAAAAGATGAATGTGTATTCTTTAATACTCAATGTAATATTTAGCGCTTTGGTAGCTTTTTTTACTCTTAAAGTAGCTCGATACACTAAAGAGGTAGCTCGATATACTAAAGAATATACTGAAGAAACTCGACATCTTTGGAAAATAACTAAGAACTCCTATTTTGTGAAAGTTGTTGCAGACCATCTATTTGTGCGATATGCCGACCGCATCAAGGAACAACCCTCATATTGGCCGAGTTGGATGAAGTCAGACAAAGCACTACAGGTATTTAAAGATGACTGTTATAGAGTAATTCTAGACGAGCTATTTCCAGAAGTTAAACACATAGTAGAAACGGGAACAAAGAAATTAGAAAAAGAGGGATATAAATTTAAGCATGAAAATTTTAGGGGACCTTCCAATAATAAGTGATTATATCATTGTTATCTTTATTGCTGATAATTTTTTGTTTAGGATATCTTTAAAAATTTTATTACTCTTAAAGATGAAAAAGAGATTCGTATAAAACTATCCAAAATAATCCCATACGCTTGCAATATGTTCTTTGTCTTTCACAGAAATTTTAACCAGCCATTAATCATAGCCTCTAAAATAAAATGGTATTCTATGATTTCTACTTCATCATCCAGCCAAATTCCCGTCATTTCCTCCTTTTAATCCCATAAATCCCGAAAGTGTTCAATGAATATCCTCAGTCCTTATTTTGCTCTTTTTTCATTTATTTCTTTATTCTTTTCGGCCTGTTCATAGCCTACTCTTCCTATATCTTGAGCCCAAATCAGACTAGCATCTCTATAATATTCAAATGCTGAAATCATCTTTTAACATTTCTTGCCATTTTTCTACCGTGAAAGTCGCCCTCTAGTAAAACCTCCTAAGGTAAGCAAGCTGCGCATTAATCAAATCGGTCTTCTAGCCTCAGAATTGACATTCTCCGGTGGCTGTAGTAGGATAGCTTAGCCTTACTAAAGTGTTCAGCTTTCAGCAATCAGCAATCTACTGAACACCGATGGCTGGTAAATACTCAGTGAGCTCCGTCATCGCCCTCGAAGCAATCTCGGTAGTCGCAGGCTTTAGCCTGCGTTTATGCGCACCCTAAAGGGTGCGGCTACTCGCAGTCAACAACATAGAACGTCCTTCACGGAATATTTACATTGAGGATGAGGTGATGGGAAAGATCAAATTTGGAACCGATGGCTGGAGGGGGGTAATTGCTGATGATTTCACCTTTGACAATGTAGCTAAAGTTGCCCAGGCCATTGCTGATTACTACCAAACCCGACCGGACAAACAAAAAGGTTTGGTGGTAGGATATGACGCCCGCTTTTTATCCAGGGAATTTGCCGAGGAAGTAGCCCAAGTCCTTGCCGGTAACGGCCTTTCGGTAATGCTTTCTCCAGAAGATATTCCCACCCAGTGTCTTTCCTTCGCCATAACTGATAAGAATCTAGCAGGA
>JBHIAL010000073.1:0-6206 GCA_046758525.1 bacterium | reverse complement strand
CCACCGGTGCAGCACGCCGCCGCTACTATTCCTACTATGTCCCACATCATATCAAGAGTCCTCGTATGAAAAAATAGGTTGGACCGTTCCATCAGAAAATTAACGCTACGATTATATATACAAGGTGTTGAATGTAAATGGTAATCTGAGGTCTCAGTAAGGCAACTTTGGAGGACTCCAGCTCACACATTTGTACCGATACCACTTATTGATTATTGGTGCTGTTATAGAGGGCTAAGTAAATAAAGACTGTATGACGAAACACAGGCCTATTATGGCCAGGAAGTAGACAAAGACTGCTATATACCAGAATAGCCATCGTCGTTGGTTTAGTATTAGGGGCTCTCTGCCAAGGGTTGAAGGTTGCTGGTCCCTCCTGGGGAAAAAGGAAGAAATTGTGTAGGCTATGAGAAATGTGGCTGTAAAACCGGTAATATTCCACCACAGCCAGGAAAGGGCCGTAAACTGACATAGGCACAGGTTTAATATTACTCCCACCGGGAGACCGGCTTTTATCCCAAGCGGTGTGGCCCAGCGGGTTAATAGCCCCAGGAAAAATACGGCAAAGATGGGCCCGTAGAAGATGCTACTTACGAGGTTAATAAGCTCAATGGAGGTACGTGTAGTGCCGGCAAAAAGGAGTGCAAATACGATACAAAATATCCCCCAGAAGACGGTAAAGAGCTTAGACATGATAAGAGCATGCCTTTCGGTTTCATCCTTCTTTATGTAACGTTGGTAGACGTCCTTCATGGTGGCTGCGCTCATAGAGTTGATTGCAGAGTCCAGACAGGACATGGTAGCTGCGAATAGGGCGGTAAAGATTAAACCTATCAGACCGTGTGGGAGGTAGCTTAAGATAAAAATTGGTATCATGCGGTCCTTGTAGTCTGCTGGAATGCTAGCCATAAAATCTGATGACTTCATAGCTAGGGTACCCACAAATACGCCTAACAGACAATACAAAAGTACTACTGGGAATCTCGTAAAGGCGTTAAAAAGTAAAGACTTCCTCATTCCTTCAAGAGAGCCTACCGTGAGCTGCCTTTGGACTTGGCTCTGGTCACAGCCGTAATAAGAAATATAAAGAAAGAAGCCACCGAAGAGCATAGGCCAGAAGGAATATTCTTCCTCCTTGCCCCAACCGAGCCCACTGAAGTCAAGAATCAAGAATCTTTCCTTATCGAAGTAGGTGTTTATCTCACCCCAGCCACCTGCAGAGTGGTAGGCAAAGGCCCCACAGATAAAAATGCCCAGGAATATAATGCCCATCTGTACTACATCACTCACTATTACTACCCTGATACCACCAAGTGCATCGTAAATGAGAGTTACGACACCTATACCCACAATGGCTAGCCAAAGGGGGAGCCCAAGGGCTGTGGATATTACTATTCCAATGGCCAGGACTGAGACCGAAGTGGCCAGCCCCCTGCTTACCTGAAACAAGAGGCTGACGACAGAACGGGTAGAGGCATCGAACCGGCTCTCGAGCAGCTCATAGATGGTGATGGTCCTAGATTTATAATATATGGGGGTTAGGAAAATCATTATGAAGAGCATTGCTGGGGGTACGCCAAGCTCATAGCAGAGCCATTTGAGTCCACCACCCTCCTTTATTGCCACAAAGGCCGGTGCTGAAATCAGGCTTATGGCACCAAGCTGTGTGGCCATAATAGATACACCGGCAAATAACCAATTCATCTCCCCCCTTGCCAGATAGTAATCTTTAATGTTCCTCTGGCGTAGGCTCAGTAAGAGCCCCAAACCTATGAGAAAGGCCATGTAAGTACCAACAACTGTCCAGTCTAGCCAATTCATGGAGTCTTTTATGTTTGTTGCTTGATGCCTTATACTGGGCTAATTTTAATGTGAAAGGGTTCTGTTCCTAAGATAATCAGGACGTATCTTAACGAAGTTTGATGGGGGTACGCAGTTTAGGTCTTGGGCAGAGGAAGATTAAGTGTACCGGTTTCTTCAGCCAAGGAATCTAGGTATTGTTGTACGTGGTCCAGGGGTTTCCAAAGGTTGGTTTCACCATACTTATAGCCATAACGACTGGAGCTTCCGAGAACCTCTCTGACCGTCTTTGTCTGATCATATCCTTCCTGCTCGGCCCGCTCGGGAGAGAAGCCGTTACAGCGTGCCACCTTCTCAATTGTGTCATGGATTTTGGCACCGTGTTGTGCTGCCTCTTTTAGCCGATAAGTGAAACGATGTGGTATGCCCAAGTGTATTGCTAACCTTCGAAGGATATGCTTTCCGAACCTGTCTGTCCCGGTATGCACCTTAAGTCGAGGTGAAATGCGGAAGGCACAACGTACCAGTTCGGGATCGAGAAAAGGCACCCTTAGCTCAATGCTGTGGGCCATGGCTATTTTATCCTCTCTTTCCAGACACTCTTTAAACAGTAGTTCAGTATCTTCTTTTGAGTGTTTGATAAAGTTTTCGTATCCCTCTCGCTCTATCACTGCTGGGTACCAGGAATAACCCCCAAAGAGTTCGTCTGCCCCTTGTCCTGTCAGGATAATTCGCTCGCCAGACTCTTTTGCTGCGCTGAGGGCTGCATAAATTGGCACAGAAACCTCTACTTGATTGAGGCACCAGTCTTCTATGGTATGCATGACTTTGGGAAGCAAGGCCTCAATGTCGGAAGGAGATAGTTGCCGGACACAGATGTTTAACCCCAGGGACTTTGCGGCCTCTTTTGCCCACCGAATGTCAGGAGAGGATTCAAGGCCTGCAGTATAACAAGTGGTCTTTACCCCGTAGTACTTGCTGGCTAAAGCGACTAAAAGGCTGTCAATCCCACCAGAAAAGAGGACTCCTACCTGCGAGTGTCCTGCCAGGCGTTTACGCATTGAACGGAGGAAGGCTTTTTCAAGGACCTGAAGGGTCTCCTCATGTTCAAAATAACGTGTTTTTACATCCTTTAAGACTGGCTCACGAAAGGGTATAGTCTCGTATTCTTTTGCCTTAAGTATGCCTAGATGTCCGGGAGGGAGGCGCCAGATGTCTTTTTTTATGTCAATGGCGTAGAGGGCCTTTCTCTCTGAGGCAAAAGCCAGTAGAGAGCCATTGCGGCCTACATAGAGGGGTCTTACTCCCATAGGGTCGCGGGCGATAACAATTGAGCGCCTGTCCGTCACCGCCAAGGTGTACACACCATCAAGGTAAGGTAGGAGCTCCTTCACCGCCTCTTCCAAATTGCCTCTGTAGAATTGCTCCAGGTAGCGTAATACTACCTCACTGTCTGTGTCGGTATTGCAGGATACAGGGAGGTCTTTGACTAGCTTTTTATAATTATAAATCTCACCGTTATGGAGCAGTGTGAGTTGTATATCTTCTGAAGAAAAGGGCTGTAACCCTTCAACCCCCCCTACAATGGCCAGGCGTATATGGCCTAACCCATAAGCCCCTTCTATTTCTGGGGGTTCCAGGCTGCTAAGTTTGTATGACTTTATTATGCGGCCACCTACATATAGACCTGCCCCATCAGGCCCTCTGTGCCTTATTGCATGGAGCATGGTGAGTAAGCGCTGTGCGGTGCGAATCTTTTTTGGGTTTACTATTCCAACTATACCACACATTTTAATGAATATAACCTATTCTCTCCTTGCTGTCAACTTTGGAAAGGTTTCTGACCCCGAGCATGAGACTTCTCCTTGTTAGGTGTTTAACGAGACAATGGAAATGTACAGACCGCTTTCCGGCATTTGTGGCAGGACAAGGACGATAATGGCCCTGAATAGTTTTCCTTATAAGGAGACTACTATAAGTTCGGCAGTCAGTTTCTTGAATTTCTCCTGGTCCATGGAAATGAGGGGAGGTATAAGCACAGGTTTAGGGGGTGTTGTTTCTAGTTCTTGCTGGTTGTATAGAAACTCCAAAATACCCTCTCTGAGGTCCTCATTGCATATTCGGCTATGAAAGATTGTGCCAAGCGAATCCAATAGCATATCATTTGTGTGGTCATCGTCCTTATCTTCGTGGATATGAGGATTTCTGGTCTGTATCTGGAGTACATCTATGCCATTTGCCTCTATTTCTGAGAATTCTGGTTGTAACATGCCCCCATAGTTCTCCAGCAGATGGACAAGCTGGAAAGGTTCAACGGCGTAGCCACTTGCCATTTGCATCCGCTCAGCCAGTTTCATCGAAATGGCATGGTCCCCAGCGTTTGCTGTCTTGACTATTTCAGTATCAAAGTTAGTATGCACAGAAATTAACAGGTTTATGAAGCGGTTTGTATGTTCAGAAGAGCGCCCTGCCTTCCTGAAGTATAGAGCGGAACCACGGGGCTTCGGTTTAAACGGCCAAGAGATACGAACCATAGAATATGGGCTGTTGGCCATTTGGAAGCCAGCGCAGAATGCCTTTATATACTCGTGGACGGAGCCCGGTACGTAATTGTCCGAGTCAACAAAGCCGACATATTGCTTGCCAAACGACTGGGCTATGGCAAGTCCCACTAGCATCCCTTCCCCTTTGCCGTCTCGGACCACACCTTCCGGGCTAAGAATGGTGTGGTAACCTGCTTCTTTAAAGGCGTTCCCGATTATTTTGTCTTTTTGGTGAATTACCACAATGGGGCGCTGGGCAAAGTATTGAAACTGCCTGACGGTGTCTATTTCCATACCAAAACGGTCAGCAGGCTTACGGTTACTGTTGGAGATGACTATAATTAGACAGCCGTGGGGTATTGCGCTTAAGACCCCCTCAAATGCTCTAAGCTTCTCATTCTTGATTGGTACGACTACGGCCATCTGTTCTTCTATAGCAGTAAGTTCGTCGTAAGTTAACCTAGCAACACCTTTAGGCTCATTTTTCCACTGAACCTTACTGTCTCTGCCCCCTTCCAGTTCGATGATATGTTGCACATCGCTGAGCCGAACTGCACCAAATCGCTCGGTGTAGGGTGGGATTTTGATAAGCATAAGGTTACCTCCTCAGTGTTTCCGCTAGGGGGTTGCCGAGTAGCCTCTCTCAGCCCGTTTAGCTGGCCCCATTCTTATGAACATTCCTGCTTTTGGTAAAACCTGGTTGCGTATTCGAGGTCCTTGAATCCATCTATTGAAATCCAGAAACAGTTAGGGTCCTTGTAGGCAAGAAGTTTTTGCTGTCTTGCCAAATTAGGGAACACGTCTAGTTCCAGGCTTCCCTGGTTGGGAAGATTGGAAAATATTTCCGGGCGGAGACAGTAGATTCCACCATTGATCCAGTGAGTTTTCAGTATCGGCTTTTCTGTGAAATCTCGGATAAAGTTCCCTTCCATCTCAACTACACCGTATGGAGATGGTAAGGGCACCAACGAAAGAGCGCCGACCGCTTGTGGCTCATCGTTAAGGATGCCAGTTAGTCCAGCCACATTTAGATTAGTCAATACATCACCATTGATGACTAGTAGCGGTTGACCGTCCATTTTTACCTTGCTCATGGCGTTGTAGAGCGCTCCAGCAGTGCCTAACGGATACTCCTCTGTTACGTAACTTATGTGAACACCCGGCTCAGAGCCATTACCAAGGGCATTAATGATAACCTCTTTCAAGTGGGATACCGCCAATACAAACCTGTCAACGCCAAAGCCCCGCAACCACTGTATCTGGTGAACAACGATAGGTCTACCAGCTACCTCCACCATTGGTTTTGGTATTGTGTCAGTGAATGGTTGTAGTCGTTTCCCACGACCACCTACTAGCAATACAGCTTGCATAGTTTCTTATAGTACTTGGGACTCAACAGTTTGCTTAACAAATTTCACTGAGATATCCAGAAAGAACCAAGGGTCACATCCTTGAGTGAATGCCTAAGCGGCATAAAAGTGGCAAGTAAGGATAGGGCTGTGTAGCGTACTTCTTCGCCACCGGTGAAGAACTTTTATTGAAATGCAAATAATAAGACCTTTTCTTGGTTTCGTCAAGTGATAACGTAAAATTTGAGACCATTGTTGAACTAAGTCTTTTAGTAGGATTAAGCAGGATTTTGTATAGGGATTGCATGGTAAAGGAAGCGACGGTTGACACACATAACACAAGAGGTTGATAGCGGTTATGGGAGAAATCGTACACCTGCATTTGAAATATTAGTAGACTGAGATGCAGGCTTTTGCAGCGGCCTCAATAGGTAACCGCAGAAGGTCACCGTGTGTCCATGGTTTGTAGCTAATACTACATAATTTGTAGGATTTACGGTCTGCTAGATAGAAG
>JBHIAL010000072.1:0-6239 GCA_046758525.1 bacterium | reverse complement strand
ATTGATAGTACAATTGTTGCTCAAGAGGAGAAATTACATCGTAGGGAGGAGTCATTACTCTAGCTAAATCTTTTATTTTTTCTTGGTTGTAAATAACGCCTCGGAAGGGCTTAATTTCAGCCATCCCTTGTACTCCTTTGATGTAAGTATTCAGTGACTGTCATTTTTGGTAGTCGCAGGCTTTAGCCTGCGCACCCTAAAGGGTGCGGCTACCCTGAAAATTCAATGTGACACGGCGTTTACTGAGCATTTACCTTTTGATTTTGGGATTGAAGGAGGGCTATCCCGGCTCACTTTCCAGCCAATCCTGCGGCTGATAAGAATAAAGCTCTTCTGAGTGGAAAAGACAATCGATTTCCCGCTCAGAAGACCGCCCTGAATCAGAGCCGTGCACTATATTTCTTCTCCCATCAGAGGCGTGCCTGCCTCTAATTGTTTCGACTCCTGCATCCTCGGGTTTTCTTTCTCCTATAAGCTCCCTTATCCTTTTTACCACCCCTTGCCCTTCCGCCACCAGCGCTACTGAAGGAGCGGTGAGCATAAAATCAATTAATCCCGGGAAAAAATCTTTACCCTGGTGAGGACGATAAAATTCTTCTGCCTTTTCTTCATTGAGGCGAATCATTTTCAAGCCCACGATCTTAAATCCCTCTTTTTCTATGGTCTGAATAACATCACCGATCAGCGCCTTACACACTCCATCCGGTTTAATTAATACCAAGGTTCTCTCCATTTTCCTAATTTTAACCTTCCTTTCCTTCTCGGGCCAGGGTAATTTTTCCTGTTCGGATCAGCTTCTTAATCCCGAAGGGCCTTAAAAGGGTAAGGATTCCCTTGATCTTGTCTTCCGTCCCCGTCGCCTCTATGGTGAAGCTGAAGGGATGAACATCCACTATTCTCGCCCGGAAAATATCTACTATGCGCATGATCTCAGCCCGATCTGTTCGCTTTGCACTTACCTTTACCAAGACAAGTTCTCGCTCTACAGTATCCTGGTTGGTTAAATCGACTACCTTGATTACATCTATCAATTTACGTAGCTGCTTGATGACCTGTTCGATGATCTGATCATCTCCGGGAACAACCATGGTGATCCGAGAAACAGTGGGATCTTCCGTTTCCCCCACCGCCAGGCTGTCAATATTAAAACCTCGAGCGCTGAAGAGACTGGCTATGCGGGCCAATATCCCGAAGCGATTCTCTACCTCTACCGAGATAATATGTCTCATTAGTTTCCCTTTTCCTTGATCCAGCTCATCATTTCCCGCAGTTTCTTTCCCACCTTTTCTATCAAATGTTGCTCATCTTTTTTGGTCAAGGCATTGAATACGGGTTGGTTAGTTTGATTTTCCATTATCCACTCTCGCGCAAATTGACCGGATTGAACCTCGTGTAAGACCTTTCGCATCTCCTCTCGGGTCTTCTCGGTTATAATTCGGGGACCCCTGGTTAAATCTCCATACTGGGCAGTGTTACTTATAGCTGATCTCATTCCACTTAATCCGCTCTCCTGCAGAAGATCCACGATGAGCTTTAGTTCATGTAAGCACTCAAAATAGGCCATCTCAGGCTGATAACCTGCTTCTACCAGAGTCTCAAATCCAGCCTTAATCAAAGCGGTGACTCCTCCACATAAAACCACCTGTTCTCCAAATAGATCTGTTTCTGTCTCTTCCCGGAAAGTGGTCTCCATGACTCCGGCTCTGGTTCCTCCAATGCCCTTGGCGTAGGCTAAAGCAATCTTTTTTGTTAAGCCACTGGCATCCTGCTCGATAGCGATCAAACAGGGAACCCCCTTTCTCTCTTGGTAAGTTCTGCGCAGCAGGACTCCCGGAGCTTTAGGAGCTACCATAAAGACATCCACATTCTGCGGAGGAACAATCTGATGAAAATGAATGTTAAATCCATGGGAGAAGCCCAGGGCATTACCTTGTTTCAGAAAAGGAAGGATATCCGTCTGATAGAGTTTTGCCTGGAATTCATCAGGAATGAGAATCTGGATAATGTCAGCTTCTTGAGCTACCTTTTTGGCAGTCTTCACCTCAAACCCTGCCTCTTTTGCCCGCATCCAGCTAGAGGAACCCTCGAGTTCACCTACTATGACTTTAAGTCCACTGTCTCTTAAGTTTTGCGCCTGAGCATGCCCCTGATTTCCATAACCGACTATGGCAATCACTTTTTCTTTTAAGATACCTAAGTCGGCATCCTTCTCATAATAGATCTTGGCCATAAGCTTTCTCCTCTCAATAAATGGGTATTCCTTCCCTTCCGGTTAACTCACGGAACTTCATCATCAATTTTTTGGTGATTGGCCCCGGCATACCATCTCCAATCACTCTTCCATCTATCCTGGTTACCGGCATCACCTCAGCAGCCGTCCCGGTGAGGAAACACTCCTCACTGGAGTAAAGAGCTACCGGAGTAAAAATCTTTTCTTCCACCGGGATTCCTTCCTCTCGGGCTAAATCCATTACTGTATCCTGGGTAATTCCCTTCAGGATACCTATCCAGGGGGGAGGAGTGATTAAATTGCCATCTTTCACCATGAAGATGTTATCAGCCGTACACTCAGCGACATACCCATCCTTGTTGAGCATTATCGCCTCTGGCACTCCCTGGAGGTTTGCCTCCAGTTTAGCCAGGATGTTATTGAGGTAATTGAGAGACTTTATTCTGGCATTTAAGGCAGAGGGAATATTCCTTCGAGTGGAGACAATTACTACCTCCAAGCCCTTTTTATAGAATTCTTCCGGATATATGTTTATCTTATCGGCGATAATAATAACGTCTGGGTGAGGGCATTTACGTGGATCAAGACCCAGATCTCCTTCTCCTCGAGATACTACCAATCGAATATAGGCATCCTTTAATTTATTCTTCCTCAAGGTCTCAAGGAGCCTGCCTTTTAATTCTTCCCTTGATAAGGGGATCTCTAAACTGATGGCCTTAGCCGATTCCCATAATCTCTGGAAGTGTTCCTCAAGCTTAAAGACCCTTCCCCTATAAGCAGCTATTCCCTCAAAAACCCCGTCTCCGTAAAGAAATCCGTGGTTAAAAACAGAGATTTTTGCCTGATCCTTGGGAAAATATTCTCCATTTATATAAACCCATTGTTCCATTTTCTCACTCCTCATTTTATATTAACATAATCTTCCCTGCCTATGAAATATCGGTGATAATCTGTGTCATCTTGTGGGCTTATTATCGTTTTTTTGGCCTCATCTGAGGAAAGAGAATAACGTCCCGAATAGAGGCAGAGTCGGTCAATAACATAACCAACCTATCTATTCCTATTCCCAGGCCCCCGGTGGGAGGCATCCCGTATTCTAGTGCTTCCAGGAAATCCTCATCCAGTGACTGAGATTCTCCTTTTACTTCCAGCATCCTCTTTCTTTGATCGATGGGATCGTTCAATTCAGAGTAAGCATTGCCCAATTCCTCTGCCCCTATGAAGATCTCAAATCTTTCAATGAGAGCCGAATTTTCTTTTTTTCTCCTGGCCAGAGGTGAAGTTTGGGAAGGATAGTCAATTATAAATATGGGCTGAATGAGCTTGGGGGCAACCTGGTGGTCTAGAAGATGTTCGATTATTTGATCGTCTCGTAACCCCTCCACTTCCAGCCCCAACTCCGCGGCGGTTTTTCTGAGCTGAGCCTCGTCCTGGCAATCCAGTTCAATGCCACCTATCTCCTTTAAAGCTCTCTCAAAAGTTATCCTTCTCCAGGGAGGAGAAAGGTTAATTTCGTGACCTTGATAGCTAATCTTAAGGGTTCCCTTTAACTTACTGGCCACTTCACACACTAGCTCCTCGGTGAGTTTCATCATCTCCTCATAGCTGCTGTAGGCAGAGTAAACCTCAAGCATGGTAAATTCAGGATTATGGAGTCTATCCATACCCTCATTTCTGAAATTCTTGTTTAGCTCGTATACCTTTTCTATCCCCCCCACTACCAATTTCTTCAGGTAAAGTTCCGGGGCAATCCGAAGATACAAGTCCTCCCCCAGGGCATGGTGATGAGTCCGAAAGGGCCTGGCGGTGGCCCCCCCAGGAATGGGCTGCATCATAGGTGTCTCCACCTCCAAAAACCCCTTTTTATTCAAAAACTCTCTTATGAATTTAATTATGGCTCCCCGATCCAGAAAAATCTTTTTAGTGTCCGGATTTGACAGAAGATCAAGATAGCGTTTTCGGCAGCGAAGTTCAACATCCTGGAGCCCATGCCACTTCTCTGGAAGGGGACGAAGTGACTTTGCCAGAAGGAAAAAATCGAGAGCCTCGACCGTTAACTCTCCACTCCTGGTCCGGAAAACTCTTCCCTTTACTCCCACAATATCTCCCAGATCTAGCTTTTCAAACAGAAAATACCTTTTTCCTAAAGTATCTTCTCTTGCGTAAATCTGGATTTTGCCTTCCGCGTCTCTTACATCGGCAAAGCTTGTCTTTCCATGCCCCCTCAGGGCGATAATTCTTCCTGCTATTTCCACCTTGACATCTGTCTTCTCGCCTGAGGTCACAGTTTCACACTTTTTAGCTATCCACGCGGTAGTATGACGGGGAATAAATCTGGTTAGATAGGGATTTTCTTCTTTTTCCATCCAGAGCTTAAGCTTATCCTTGCGCTCCTTTACCAGACGCTCCTCTGGTAAATTTATCCTCTTCTTTTTTTCCTTCATGTGAATCACGCTTCTCATCACTAATTTTGCCTATTTTACATAACTACTCGGCCTTGTCAACGTAAATATTCAGTGAAGGACGTTCCATGTTGTTGACTGCGAGGAGCAGAGCGGGTAGCCGCACCCTTTAGGGTGCGTATAAACGCAGGCTAAAGCCTGCGACTACCAGATTATAAATGGGTAAGTTCATTCGCCCTTGGATAATTTATAAATTCCTGGGCCTTAAAATAGTCGGCGTGCCGCTGCGGGTAACCGGGAGACCTTATCAGACCATTCTGACTACGCCATCTTAGGAGAGCTGGCTCTGGGTGGATCAGTAAGGCGGATCAATGGAGCTTTACTCAAAGCCTTTTTTGAGGAATATTTATCCTTATTTTTGTCTTGACAAAATAATTATTTATCTTATAAATGAAACATGTAAGAGGCTGAATTCTTGACACTCCGAGAAAAATGGTAGCTTAATTATGGTTCTCAGAAGAAGGGTAGTAATTACAGGACTTGGGGTTCTCTCGCCCATAGGTATAGATAAGGAAGAGCTCCAGAAGAACGTAATAGCTGGGAAGTCAGGAATCGAACCAATTACCCGTTTTGATACGTCTCCATATCCATGCAAATTGGCAGGTGAGACCAGGGATTTTGATCCGCTAAATTATATGTCAGAGAAAGAAGCAAATAGAACTGAAAGATGTACCCAGTTTGCCCTGGCAGGTGCCCAAATAGCAATGAAAGACGCAGGAATGACAGAAAAAGATATTGTACCGGAGAAAACAGCTACATCTTTTGGAACCACAATAGGAGGAGTGGGATTTGCCTTTGATCAATACGAAAATTTCGTAGAAAAAGGACCTCTCCAGATCCATCCGTATACATCTTCTATAACCTATCCAAATGCTCTTTCTGGCAATGTGGCTATAGCATGGAATGCTCAGGGTCCCAGTAAAACCTTCTCTTCTGCCTGCACTTCTTCTTTTGATGCCATTAGTTACGGGTTTGACTTAATGAAAGCTGGGAAAGCAGAGGTAGTTCTTGCCGGTGGTTCAGAAGCTCCGCTTTTTTCTATGTTTTTTAGTTCCCTTTCCCTTTCCAAGATACTGTCCGAAAAAAATCAAGATAACAGTGGAACACCTCGACCTTTTGATGCTCAAAGAGACGGTACCATTTTGAGCGAAGGAGCCGGGGTATTAATTCTGGAGGATTATCATAGGGCAATGATGAGAGGTGCAAAGATATATGCGGAAATCATAGGTTATGGATTTAGTTGCGATGCATATCGTCTGAGAGCTCCTCACCCGGAAGCAAGAGGAATTCGTGAGGCTATGCTGCGGACATTATTGAGTAGCAAAATTAATCCGGAAAAAATAGACTATATCCAGGCTCACAGCAGTGGAACTAAGATAGGTGACTTACTTGAGACACGAGCAATCAAGGAAGTATTTGGACAACATGCTTATAGAGTAAAGGTCAGTGCTATTAAGTCTATGCTGGGGCACCTTATGGGAGCATGCGGTGTGGTAGAGCTGTGTGCCAGTTTGATATGCCTTTCCGCAGGAATGGTTCCCCCCACT
>JBHIAL010000071.1:0-6339 GCA_046758525.1 bacterium | reverse complement strand
CTTCTTGAAGACCTACCTTTTTCCCATCCTCAAGGGTAGCATCACTGGTTATTGGTCCTCCCCGCAGAGCAGAAATCACAGTATGTGCATACCTTTTAAGTTCCCCAATTAGCAATTTGTCCAGAGCTATTTCTCCTACATTATCGTGAATATAGAGAATTCTTTGAGAATTCTTCACCATTTGAAAAATCTCCCCTATCTGATCAACTGCCAGATCTTCCTCCAAGTGTTCAAAAAGTATGTTCTCTATTTTCTCTACGTTAAAACCATATCCCGCGCCAACAGTTCTAAAATCAAGTTCATTGGCGGCAATGGCCCATTTTACTAAAAAAGAAACTCTGTCTAAATTTTTAAGTCCCTCTGCTCTTTTATGAACTTTTTCTGCAATTTTTAAACCAACCTCATTACACTTGTCTCTTCTTTCCTTAAAGGGGGTGTTTATTTCTGATATCCTTTTTAAAATCCGGTGAACACCAGTGATTAAGTAAGACGGTGTTCTATCTTTTGAAAATTCATGGGCTAAAAAACTGAAAGCTTCTCTTAAGATTTTCATCTCAATTTCTTCTCCCAAGGACAAAATTTGCAAGGCACCCCTGAGGTCATCCACTATACAGCTTGCACATTCTAATCGAGTGAGCATTTTTTATATCTAACTTTAAAGCACCGCATTGGCGAAAGTCAGGAATAAGTTTTTATCTCAAACTCCAAAATTCCCATTTCAGGAAAAAATTTTAAATCTTTATAAAATCATGTCAAGATATCTCGGAACTCTTCCCCTCCGTCGCTGTATATCGACTTTGGATTGTTTCTGCTCATCTTCTCGTTTCGGGAAAGACGTGAAACTCGTCGCTTTGCTCCTCAGACAACACGTCTTTCTTTTTCCTCAACTCGAAGACTCATTAAAGTGGCTGATATAAGGCTCCTCCGGGGAAAGTCCCTCGATACCCGTATAAACCTTCTAAATACTCATACTTTCCTGGCACTATCAAGCTCATGACTTAACAGAACCTTTCCCAAATTCTATCTAAAATATTGAGCTTTGTCACGCAGAAAGTCTTTTTTCACTTTCTCATCTTCAGAGTTCCTCTTTAATTCAACATCTTGGGAAAAACAATATGAAATTCTGGGGAATGTCCAGTTCCTTCATTGGTTGACCCGCCATAAAAATCTGATAAACTTTGGAATTCCCAATCCCTAAAAGACTGGGGGCAGAACTCGTCAGGTTAACCTCGATGGGAAAGAGATTAAGGCTAGAAGATGATTTTAGAGAAAAAAGAGAATCTATTAGTTTGAAACCAGCCACTCAGGGAGTGCAAGTGGCTTTATGGTATTCGACAGAGACAAGGATTATGAAGATGGCCTAGCTTAAGAAAAAAGGAGAAGGGCGATGAGATTTAAAAGAATCTCCACAGTTTCGGTTCATGCGGGGGAATACTTTGATGAGGTAACCAAGGCAGTGGTTGACAATACCTTCCTAACCCCTTATAATCTTCGTCCTCTGGACTGGGGAATTGACTTGGTAGTTCATAGTGCCTCTAAATATCTCAACGGACATAGCGATATCATTGGAGGGGTGAGTGTGGGCAAAATCCCTTATTATAAAAATCTGTTGGAAATAGGAAATGGTGACTCATAGAAGATTAAAAGCCGATCTACACCTACACACCAGCGAGGACCCCAAGGATAAAGTCAGATATTCGGCCAGGCAATTGATCGATCACGCATCTCAGAAGGGCTTTGATGTGCTTGCCATTACCAACCATGACCTTTGCACCTATAATGATTATTTGAGAGACTACGCTGCCAGCAAAGGGATTCTTTTGATTCCCGGGATTGAGCTTTCTGTAGAAGAAAAGCACATCGTACTGCTGAATACCACCAATGATGCTCCCCAAAAGATTCAAAGCCTACAAGAACTAAGGGATTATAAAAACGAGGATAGCTTAGTGGTAGCTCCCCATCCATACTTTCCCATGTTTCAAGCACTAAAGTCGAAGTTGGAAGAATACGTTGATATCTTTGACGCTATAGAATACACTCATTTCTACTTCCGCAGAATTAACTACAACAAAAAAGCTCAAAGAAAAGCGGGAGAGTTTAACCTTCCTCTGATAGGGGTTTCCGACGCCCATCTTCTTCATCAAGTGGGCTTGGCCTACTCTCTCATTGATGCAGAAAAGACGCCCCAGGCTGTCATTGGCGCAATTAGAAAAAAAAGAATCCACATAGTTACCCAACCCATGAGACCTACCTTTTCTAATGTCCTTCTAAGTTTAAAGCATTTTGTCACTCAGGGCATAAATCGTTGGGATGGACTTGTCCTGGGACCACGCAATTCGGAAGGTTCTCGATTGGCAAGATAGCTTTAATTTTTAGCTTGCAGCTCTTTTATTTTATCCCGGAGTCGGGCCGCCTCTTCAAAATCTTCCCTTCCAACAGCCTCTTCTAACTCCATGTTCAATTTTTCCAATTCCGTAAGTGGTTTCTTCTTTCTTATTTCTCGTGCTAGTTCCCTCAGTGATTCTATTTCCTCACTTTCTTTGGATAATTCTGACTGACCCAAACTTTGGAAAAAGTCATCAATTCTTTCCATTCCCAGCTTTGTTTGCTTTAAGGCTTTCCCGTAGTCTTTTTTTTCTAAACTGATCAATGCTTTTGCTTTGGTATTCATCATTATTATGTAGGGTATGTAGCGGGCAAAAGTAGTTTCATATCGCTCATCTGCGGCGTATTTTAAAACCAAATTGTGTGCTCTCAGGTTGCGCTCGGTATCCCTTATCACTCCTCGATAATCTTTTAACGAAAACAGGCTGAGGTAGCGGTGGTAATATTGGACAGCCTCCTCGTACAGGCTTTCACAATCACTCTTGCTTAACTCAAATCCCTGGGTGGTGCCGTGGCTGGTTTTATATTGTTCTAATCGTGATAGATGATAATCCAGTAAAGACTCTTTACCGTGAGGCCTTTTTCCATCTGGTCTACCCTCTGCTTCCATTTGGAGAAGACCGAGTTCTATCCTCATCTGAATCTTATCCTTTCCATTCCTTCCTTTTATTTTTCTTGCGGTAATCTTACCTGGCCGGTATTCCCATCCTTCCATAGCCGGACTAATATCCTCACTCATATCTTTCTCCTCTGGAGTGGGTTGCCATCACCCTGAACTCCAGCCGCTACTCCGGAACCACGATGAGCTTGGAACTCCAGCTTCTTTTTTCCTTCCTTGGTTAGGTGAGTGCTGTAAATGGCTAGCTTATTGGCATCTTTAAATACTAAGATTGGCTCCCGGGGATTATCTCTAATCCATTGGTCAATGATTTTCTGCGGATTTTTTGTAGGGTTTAAATGAGCTGCCTGAACTGTTCTTTCATCAAGCTTGGAATATAGCCAGACTTTATTTACTCGCCCAATAATTCTTGCCATTTTATAAGCCTTCTGCTTGAACAATCGGTAGTTCTTCTTGATTTCAGGGGCAAGCTCACCTTTGGATTTGGTTAGAGTTAGAGAATCATAAAAGAATCTTTTTGCCTTTTCACTAGGAGCCAGACCCTGGTGTCCACCGTCGCAGGCGGCTAACCACAGGACCTCTCCTTTATCAAGAATGGCATTATTTACTAGGTCAAGTCCCCTCTGAGAGGTGTAGAGAGTTTCATCATCAGGATAGCCACCCGGGGAGACGATAGAATATTTGCGGGGTTTTAGATAGAAGCTAGTGGTTTGGTCTACCACTTTGATACCTTCTCTGGTTACAGTTTCAACGTCACCTGCTGCAGCCCAGATAAGTCTTTTGCTACCAATGGTAGCTAGGGTGTACACTCTCCTACCCTGGTTGATAAGATCCATAGCCTCCAACATATCTTCAGCAACTGGATTGGAACGCCGTTCAGGATCATAATGCCAGGGATGCCTGCCAAAAGATGCCTCCCTTTCTAAGGCAAGTCTGTGATTAGCTTCTATTGTTCCAAAGGAGCAACATCCGGGAAGAAAGCTTTTAATAGCATTACAATAGCCAGCAAAATAGTGATTCTTCATGTTACTGGTAACAAAAAAGACTTCTACTTTTAAGAGTTCCGGGGCGACTTCAACTTTTGTCCCCCGGGTGGTTGTACCTACCTTCACCGTGGGTCTTTCACAGTCATGAATCAAAATGGTATGGTTAAGACGGTATCTTCTTGCAATCTCTTTGATAATTCCCACAATCTCGAGATTTCCCTTAGTTTCTGGATCATGAGAACCAGTAGTAATTATGTATTGAATATGCTTTGCTCCTTTTAGCCTTTTTGCACTGGCCTCGATCTGATGCCAATGAGGCTGACCTCTAGTACTATCCTCTACCAGAGCGCACACTTTTTGGTTCCTTACCACATCTTCCAATTTTGAACCAGCCAAAGACTTTTCTAATGCATTTTCCAGAATTTCCACATTAGCTGGGGTTTCTTCCAATTTTTTTGGTTCAATAATCTGTGTCTGGTCATCGGGAAGATCCAAAATCAAGCTTTCTTTTCCATAGGGCAGTTCTACTTTCATTTTGAGTAAACCTTGTTAGATGTTTACTATCTAACAGGGTAAATACACTCCTCACCAATGTCCATGTTTCTTGAGATAATCCAGAAGTCTTTCTAGATCATGAGGGGCTGACCTGATGGCTAAAGTTCCAACGTAGATCAAGACCGAAAATTGCCAGCTATCTTCCGGACCGGTAATCAGTCCTGAATGAACGTCCTCTTTTCTCTCTAACTCTCTGGAAAAGTAACCGACCGCTTTTTCCAATGGACCTTCAAATAGATTGACAGTATAGGTTTGATTGCTGTATTTCAACATAGGAAAGGAAACTCCGCGCATGAGCAGGAATTTTCCAATTTCATCTTCATCTACCCCGTCAAAGTCCCTTTCGAACTCAAAACCTTCAAATCGAGGAAGGTCCCGGGGCAGAACTATCATTGGTTTGTGAACTACCACCTTACCTTTTCGCACTACAGTATCTCCCACATTAACTACTGATTTGGTTAAACATGTATAAGGTAATTCGGTATTTTCAAAAGCTAGAAGGCTCCGTAAGCGAGGTCTCAAAATCTTTGTTTCCCGGATAGCTCTTTCCCATTTTTCCTGTAGACTCATTCGTTTATGCCTTCTTTACAACTTCTCCTTTTTCTAAGAGATGGGTCTTTTTAAGCATTAACACAATATTTATCCGCCCTTAGCCTATTACAAAATGAAAACTTGTCAAGAGATTAATTTGGCAAGTTCCAAAACGGAGTCGATCACTAGATCGGCATTTTCTGAGGAGGCTTGATTAGGGGTACGCAAGAGAATTGTGGTGACTCCTGCTCTCTTTCCTGCCAGCATGTCAAATTCGTAATCACCTATCAGTATTACTTCTTCCGGCTGGAGCCCCATTTTTTCACAGGCCAGGAGAACTGGCTCTTTGGCTGGTTTGGGTGGAGCCTCTTTTCTGGTAATTATGGCGTCGAATTCCAGTCTGAACCTGTCAAGAATAATGCTAACCGACTTCCTACTATTGCGAGTAACGATAGCGCGTTTTATCTTTTTTTGGGAAAGCCATCCAAGTAACGCCGCGATGCCAAAATTCAGCTCTGATGTGAGGGCGGCCTTGGTTTCGTGATTTTCTAAAATCCTTAGAGCTCTTTTTTTCTCCTCTGGATCCCTGAGCTGCTCGATCTGTTCAAGTACCGGCTCATCTAACTCTGAGCCGAAGATCTCCTTTCCTATCAGCTTAAAGTCAAGCCCGGATTTCACTATTACCCCATCCAGATCAAAAATGACAGCTTTAAAACTACCCATTTTCTCCATCATGGTTTATTCAAGTAACGCACCCAAACTACCGGATCCTAAGGCACCGAAGATCGGTGGGGTCTGGGGATTTGTAAAAAATCTTTGAGGACGGAAGCCCTAAGAATTTTCTTTCAGCGAGAAAATAACACTTTTCTCTGGGGATGTCAATTTCACTCAAGGATTTTTGTGTGGTGAGTCCCCCCTTGACAAAATTTTTTTTTGCTTTATAATGGAGGCTAGTGGTAAAAAGTGGAGTGAAGTGGAGAAAAAATTGGAGAAGTTAAATGCTCATGGGGGAATACCACCATACCCTAGACAAAAAGAACCGACTCATCATTCCCTCTCCCCTGCGTCAACTCACCAAGCAGGGTGAAGATAGGTTTATCATCACCCGGGGATTGGATAGGAGTTTATTTCTCTATCCCCTGTCGGAATGGCAAAATCTGGAAGATCGATTGAGGAGCTTATCCACCACCCAATCCAATGCCCGGGCTTTTCTAAGACTTCTCTTCTCTGGAGCTCATCCAGTTCAGCCAGACAATCAGGGAA
>JBHIAL010000070.1:0-6490 GCA_046758525.1 bacterium | reverse complement strand
TAGGTCCAGGAGGATTAACTCGGGTTCAGGCTAAGGAAGAGGTAAGGGATGTCCACTATACGCATTATGGACGTATTTGTCCTATAGAGACCCCTGAAGGGCAGAATATTGGTTTGATTACCTCATTGGCCACTTACGCTAAGGTGAATGAGTTTGGTTTTTTGGAAACCCCCTACAGGAAAGTGGTCTCCGGAAAGGCAAGTCAAGAAGTGGTCTATCTTGATGCACGAGAAGAAGATGAGTGCTATATTGCGGGTGCTGATACCGTAGATGAAGAGGGAAGGTTCGTCAGCTCTGAGGTAATAGCCAGGTACCGAGGAGATATTGTCACTGTTTCTACGGAAAAAGTATCCCATGTGGATGTCTCCCCCAAACAGATAGTGAGTGTTACTACCTCATTAATTCCCTTTCTGGAACACAATGAGGCCAATCGGGCTTTGATGGGATCGAATATGCAACGTCAGGCAGTTCCACTGGAGAATCCAGAACAACCCTTTGTTCAGACAGGGATGGAAGGGAAAGTAGCCGAGGATTCTATGAGTGGGGTGAGGGCAGAAAGAGATGGAGAGGTTATTTTCGTGGATGCCGACCATATAAAAATAAAGACCTCAAGTGGTGTAGATGAATATGGGTTGACTAAGTTTAAAAGGTCTAATCAAAGGACTTGTATAAATCAGAGACCCATTGTTTCCAAAGGGGATAAGGTTAAGAAAGGAGAGTTTATAGCTGATGGTGCCGCCATCTGTGAGGGGAGGCTGTCTTTAGGTAGAAACGTTCTGGTAGCCTTTATGCCCTGGGAAGGCCACAATTTTGAAGATGCTATCTTGGTAAGTGAAAAATTGGTCAAAGAAGATATTTTTACTTCCATCCATATAGAAGAATTTCAGGTTGAGGCAAAAGAACTTAGGTCAGGGGTGGAGGAGATAACCGCCGATGTTCCTAATGTAGAGGAGTCATCCTTGAAGGATCTAGACAAGGAGGGTACCATTAGAATAGGAGCGGAAGTTGCCTCAGGAGATATCCTGGTGGGCAAAGTCACCCCTCAGGTGGAGATAAAATTGACTCCCGAAGAAAGACTTCTTAGGAGTATCTTCGGGGAAAAAGCGCAGAAGGTCAAAGATAATTCCCTGAGGGTTCCTCATGGTATTAAGGGCAAGGTGATTATGGTAAGGGTGTTCTCGCAAGAAAACAAGGATGATCTGCCACCTGATGTGAAAAAGAGGGTTAAGGTATATGTGGCTATCAGGCGTAAAGTCGGAGTAGGAGATAAAATTTCTGGTCGACATGGAAACAAAGGGGTTATTGCTAAAGTGCTTCCTGAGGAAGACATGCCTTATCTTCCTGATGGGACTCCAGTGGAAGTAGTGTTAAACCCTTTGGGGGTTCCATCCAGGATGAACATTGGTCAGATTCTGGAGATGCATTTAGGATGGGTGGCCAAAACTTTAGGCATGCGGATGATATGTCCTGTTTTTGAAGGGCCTAAGGTAGAGAAAATAAGAGGTTTATTGAAAGAAGCTCAGCTGCCAGAATCGGGCAAAATTACTCTTTATGATGGACGAACCGGCAGACCCTTTGATCGGAGAGTTGCCGTGGGATACATGTATATGATGAAACTTATTCATATTGCCGAGGAGAAGATGCATGCTCGATCGACCGGACCTTATGCTTTAATTACTCAGCAGCCCCTGGGAGGAAGATCCAGGCAAGGAGGACAGAGATTTGGCGAAATGGAAGTGTGGGCTCTGGAAGGCTATGGAGCAGCCTACACTCTGCAAGAGATGCTTACAGGTAAGTCGGATGATCTCCAGGGTAGAACCAGAATACATGAGTGGATAATAAAAGCAGAGAACCTATTGGATACTCAGACTCCCGAGTCTTTCAAGGTTCTGGCTAAGGAACTTCAATCTCTGGGCCTAAATTTAGAATTTTGGAAGAATGGAAAAAGGTTTTCCATTAAGGACATGGAAGGAGAGGATGGATAGGAGGTAAGCCATTGTGGAAGATGAGTGATATTGATAAGATTAGGATAAGGTTAGCCTCTCCGGAAGAGATAAGAGGATGGTCTTATGGCGAGGTAAGGAAAACAGATACCATTAATTATCGTACTTTCAGACCAGAAAGAGGCGGCCTTTTTTGCGAGCGGATATTTGGTCCTACCAAAAGTTATGAGTGCTACTGCGGCAAATATAGAAAAATGAAATATAAGGGAGTGAGATGTGAGAGGTGTGGGGTAGAGGTCACGTCCTCTAAGGTTCGTCGTGAAAGAATGGGACGCATTGAACTGGCTGCCCCGGTTGCTCATATCTGGTATGCAAAGAATTATCTACCTCTTCTATTGGGGCTTAAGAAAAACGAGCTAGAAAGAGTAATTTACTTTATAAGTTATCTGGTAGTTGATCCAGGTCAGACTCCCTTAAGGAAATTGCAGGTCCTCGATGAGGAAGAGTATCAAAGATACAAAAATTTATATGGGGAAGGTTTATTTCAGGCTGGCACCGGAGCAGAGGTAATTTTAAATATCCTCGAGGGGTTAAAGATTGAGCGTTTAAAGGATGAATTGAAGGAGGAACTTTTCCAGGAAAGATCCAAAGGGAGAAGGCTCAAGTTAATTAGGAGGCTACAGGTAGTGGAGAATTTTCTTCGCTCAGGAAACAGGCCCGAGTGGATGATTTTAAAAGTTGTTCCGGTTATTCCTCCCGATTTTCGGCCCATGGTGCAACTGGAGAGTGGAATTTTTGCCAATTCTGATCTTAATGATTTATACCGACGAATTATTAATCGGAATAATCGACTTAAGTATTTGCTAGAGATTGGGGCGCCTCAAATAATTATCCAGAACGAAAAGAAAATGCTTCAACAATCTGTAGATGCCTTGTTTGAAAATGAAAAACTTCCTCAACCCATATTAGGAGCAGGAAGAAGACCGCTCAAGTCTTTAAGTGAAATAATCAAGGGAAAACAAGGTCGATTTCGACAGAATCTTTTAGGTAAAAGGGTTGATTACTCGGGAAGAGCAGTAATTGTCCCCGGTCCAGATCTAAAGATTTACCAATGTGGATTGCCCGAAAGTATGGCTCTGGAGCTTTTTAGACCTTTTGTTCTGAGTGAGATCTTAAGAGAAGGTAAAGCTGAAACTATTAAAACGGCCAATGATCTGGTGGAAAAGACCGATCCTTCTGTATGGGGAATATTAGAAAAGGTAGTTAAGGATCATCCTGTTCTTCTCAACAGAGCTCCTACTTTGCATAGGCTTGGAATTCAGGCCTTCCAGCCAGTTTTAATAGAGGGAAATGCTATTCAACTTCATCCTCTGGTCTGTACCGCTTTCAATGCTGATTTTGACGGTGATCAGATGGCTGTCCACATTCCACTTTCCTATGAGGCACAGCTGGAGGCAAGGACTTTGATACTTTCCAGCAACAATATTCTCTCTCCAGCTAACGGAGACCCCATAATTACTCCCACTCAGGACATTACTGCCGGTTGCTATTACTTAACTCTAGAAAGAGAGGAAAAGGCAGAAGAAAAAGTGTTCTCGTGCCCGGATGAAGCAATACTCGCTTACGAGTCAGAGAAGATAGATCTTCATCAAAGGATAAAGCTAATTGTGGACGGAAAGTGGGTCCAGACTACCCCCGGTAGAGTAATGTTCAATCAAATTCTGCCAGAGGGGATGGAGTTTGAAAATAGACTAATTGACAAGGAGGTCCTGGCCGAGATTATAAGTAAAATCTGGCAAAAATACGGAAATGTAACTACAGTTGAAGTTTTGGATGAAATTAAAAGATTGGGATTTGACTTTGCCACAAGATCGGGACTGACCTTTGCCCTTTCCGACGTACCTAAAATACAAGAGAAAAAAGAACTTTTAAGACACAGCGAAGAGGAAGCAAAGGGATTCAGTCTTTTGGCTGAGGAGGGGAGAGTTACCGAGGAAGAAAGATATATGGAAGTAATTGATTTGAGGATGAGAGCTGTTGGTCAAGTTGGAGAAAAAGTATACCAGTATCTTTCCCGAGATCCTTTCAATCCCCTGTATTTGATGTGGAAATCAGGAGCAAGAGGATCCGCCGATCAACTGCGTCAAATAGCTGGAATGAGAGGCCTAATGGGTAGATCCATAAGAGAAACCTATCGGAGAGAACTTTGGGACGAGGTATTCAAAAGACGGCCAAATATCCCTTCAGAGTTAATTAAGCAATACTTCTATCCCATTTCTGGAGGAAGAATAAAGGGAAGAATTGGGGAGGAGCCTGTGCGGTCTAGCTTCGAGGAAGGTCTTACTGCTCCAGAATATTTCATTTCTACCTCAGGAGGAAGAAAAGGCCTGGTAGATACAGCCTTAAAAACAGCCTACGCTGGTTATCTTACGCGTAAGTTAGTGGCGGTAGCTGAAAATGTTATTGTCACTGAAAAGGACTGTGGAACGATTGATGGTATTTTCATAGGATCCTTAAATGAGGAGAAGAAAGAAGTAGAGTCTCTGAGGGAGAGAATAGTAGGCAGGGTAACTGCCTCTCCGGTGATGGATCCTTCGTCAAAAGAGGTGATTGTTGGGTCTAACCAGGAGATAAGGGAGGAGTTAGCGGAAAGAATCGAAGAGTCCAGAGTGAAGAGAGTAAAGATTCGCTCTCCTCTCACCTGTCAAGCAAAATGGGGACTGTGCCAAAGATGTTATGGATGGGACCTGACTACCCATAGGCTGGTAGATCTTGGCGAAGCGGTAGGTGTGATAGCAGCCCAGTCTATAGGTGAACCTGGTACTCAGTTGACTTTACGTACTTTCCACACGGGAGGAATATTTCAGAAGGGTGGAGATATTCCTCAAGGGTTGCCCCGAGCTACAGAACTCTTTGAGCCTCGAAAACACGATTATCCGCGCAAAGGAGTCATCAGACAGCGTAAAGGGGAAGAGGCTCTTATCAGTGAAATAGAAGGGAAGGTGAGCATAAAGGAAGAAAATGGAGATATCTTCGTCAAGGTAAAAGGGGAAGGAGACAGGGAGATAACTTATGAGGTAGGGGGAGAGATGTTGGTCTCGGACGGGGACATCATAGAGGCGGGAGATAAAATTATTGAAGGAAGTATTAATCCTCGGAGTCTCTTGAGCATAAAGGGGACTAGAGCGGTAGAGAAATATTTGGTCAATCAAACGCAACAGGTCTATAAGTCTCAAGGGGTAAATATTAATATCAAACATTTTGAAGTGATCGTAAGACAGATGATGAGGAAAGTTGAGGTGGAAGATCCGGGAGATACCGGTTATCTTCCCGGGGAACAGATAGATAAAGCCCAATTTGAAGAGGTCAACAGGAAAGTAAAAGAGGGAGGAGGTAGGCCAGCTACAGTAAAGCCTGTTCTGTTAGCCATACCAAAAGCGGCCCAGGAAGACAAGGAAAGCTTTTTGTCCGCTGCTTCTTTCCAAAAGACCAAGCAGGTTCTGGCTGAGGCAGCTATCTGTGGACAGGTTGATACCCTGAAAGGACTCAAAGGAAATGTAATTGTTGGTAAGTTAATCCCGGCAGGCACCGGATTCGACATAAATTCGAAAGAACAAGCACAAGCTAAAGGAGAATAAATGCCTACTATAAATCAATTGATGAAAAAGGGACGAAAGAGCGTTAAAAAAAAGGGAAAAAGCTTAGCTTTGCAAAAATCACCTCAAAAGAAAGGAGTCTGTGTTAGCGTAAGGACTCTTACCCCCAAAAAACCTAATTCTGCTCTGAGAAAAGTAGCTAGGGTGAGGCTATCTAATGGAAAAATGGTGACCGCATATATTCCTGGAGAAGGGCATAATCTGCAGGAACATTCCATTGTTCTGGTGAGGGGGGGAAGAGTTAAGGATTTGCCCGGCGTAAAATATCATGTTATACGAGGAACCTTAGACACGGCTGGAGTAGAGGGGAGAAAACGGAGTCGATCGAGATATGGGAGGAAGAAAGGCTAAAGGAGCTTGAATGGCCAGAAGAAGAATAGCTAAAAAGAGGAATGTGCGGGGAGACTCACTTTATAATAGTGAAGTATTAAGCAAGTTCATCAATAAAATAATGAAGGACGGGAAAAAGAGCAAAGCCGAGGCTATTTGTTATGAATGCTTCGACATTATAAGAAAAAGGGAAAAGAGAAATCCTATGGAAGTTTTCCTTAAGGCCTTAGAGAACGTTAAACCCGTTTTAGAGGTTCGCAGTCGTCGGGTAGGGGGAGCTACTTATCAAATACCCACAGAGGTTAGATCTGAAAGAAAAGAAACTCTGGCTCTTCGGTGGATAGTGCATTTTGCCCGTCAAAAAAAAGGTAGGCCAATGAAAGAAAAATTGGCCGAAGAGATCATCATGGCATCACGAGGACAGGGTTTAGCGGTAAAAAAGAGGGAAGATACACATCGTATGGCCGAGGCTAATCGAGCTTTTGCTCATTATCGATGGTAAACCCCGTTAGAAAGTCTGGAAGGGGCTTTGAACCCTGTTAGATCTTTGCTATCTAACGG
>JBHIAL010000069.1:0-6496 GCA_046758525.1 bacterium | reverse complement strand
TGAGGGTCCACTTTAGGATGACCTTTATAAAATACAGTTCTATCAGTTCCACATCTGGCAGAGGCCAATATTTTTACTATTATATCTGTGGGACGGCAACCTATTTTTAACTCCTCTGATCTAACATCCCCCGGGCCATAATAAACAAAAGCTCTAGAGGTGTATTTACTCATTTACTCAACTTCTATTACTATTACTGCCCTTATTGTAAGCTTCCATAATTGGGGCTACTGCTTTTTCTTTTTGGCCCTTTTCCATGAGATTCATTGCCTTTTCCATAGCTTTCTCAGCTTCCTTGACGATCATTGATGGTGCCTTGCTTTTGAATTTGGCATCCTGGACTACGAGCTGAGCCAAATAAAAGTTTTCCTCAATGATGTCGTCATTCATATAGGGCAGACAGTGATAGTAGCGAATTCGCTCGGCAAGATTCTCAAAAGGGCGCAAGTTGTAGGAGACTTGGGCTAATTTTCTTCCTCGGCTCTGAGCTTCCCTCAAAGCTGCCTCGTAATTGAAGCGAGTTACAGGTAAACCTTCTATAGACCTTAAACTCACGCAGAAGAAGAAATGATATAAACTCTTCAAGGCAAGGATAAATCCTTTGCCGGTTCCTCCCGCCATGGTGATTGCCAGAGCCGGTTTACCATTGGTTTGACGAAACCGCATTTTGTCAAGAAAATTTTTAGTGATGCCATTGACATCAAGGTAGAATACTGGGGCTCCCATGATGAGACCATCCGAGAAATCAATAATCTCCTGGAGTCTTTGCGAGTCATCGGAAAATTGGCACTCATGATCTTCCCAGCAGGTTTTATCTGCGCAATCTCTGCAGGGTTTAATCTCAAAATCTACTAGATAAAGAAGTTTCGTTTTCACCCCTTCATTTTCTACCGCCTGAAGACTTGATTTCACAAGACCGGCGGTCATCCCTTCTTTCTTGGTACTTCCCACGATACCGACAATATCGGACAATCTTTCCCTCCTTTAGTCTGTCTGGATTCTCTCTGCCACCACGTCAAAGGCTTGGCCAATTTTAAACCTGATTTCTTCATTTTTTGGAGCATGTTCTATTCTGTCCTCGCCTATAAACTGCAAGTCTCCCTCAAACCCTTCCCTGGTACAAACTTAGGGACCCTTTTAGCCGGAATTTGAATAATTTCTTTAATCTGATAGGAGTACTATTCTTTCGGATAGTTCGCCTTTCCGCTTATATTCCTGGCCGGCTATCAAAAAGTGGTTCTTATCAATGATACACAGTAATATCTTAGTGAATCATAAAAACCTGTCAATATACACTAAAGTAACAGTGACAAATAAGCACTCTTAGTTTGCGTAGTGATATCTTAAATGGGGAGGTAATGTGCTATAGAAGACGACAGATAAGAGTGCAGAGTCAAAATCATATTATTACACTCACACAGGTATTTGAAATTACCTGTAGAGGAGATGACTTAATACGGTTGATTGTCTTTACCGGTTTTTTCTTGTAATATATATACATGAGCAAAAAACCTCTGTTTTTTTACGGATGGATTGTTTTAGCATTGTCTTTTGTCGCTATGGCTTTAGCCTATGGAGCTCGTAATTCATTTTCAGTTTTTTATGTAGTGATTTTAGATGAATTTGGATGGAGTAGAGCCAGCACTGCAGGGATTTTCTCTGTTAACGTAATTGTATACGGAATAACTGCTCCTTTTGCTGGAGCCCTGGTCGATAGATTCGGACCCAAAAGGGTTCTTTTAGCCGGTGGAACTATTTTGGCTTTGTCTATTATATTATGCAGCAGAGTAAATACCATATATTATTTTTATCTCTTATTTGGCGTAGCAGGTGCTATTGGTACCAGTTTGATAGCGTATCCAGCTAACGCCGCTGTGTTACCTCACTGGTTTATCAGAAGAAGAGGAATGGTTTTTGGAATACTCGGCTCAGGATGGGGGGTATCTTTCCTTATGGTTCCCCTCGTACAATACTTAATCACAAAATTTGGCTGGCGTACATCCTTCATTTTGATGGGCGTCTTTATAGGAGTTATTTTACTGCCTTTGGTTGTTCTTTTTTCACGTCACAGGCCCCAAGATATGGGTCTTTTGCCAGACGGAATTCGTTCTTTAGAAAAAGCAAAATCAACTCTCGATTGGGCACAGAGTGCAGTAAAAGTGGATAAAGAGTGGGTAAATGTCAATTGGACTCTAAGAAAGGCTATTGGCACTTATCAGTTTTGGCTTATATTTTTTGCAAGTTTTTGCATTTTTGGGTTTGTAGAAAACCTTGTGGTAGTTCATCAGATTGCCCTGATGAGAGATGCCGGATTGAGCAATACTTTTGCCGCCTCAATAGTTGCCTTCTGGGGAATAATGACAATTGTGGGGAGCTTGAGCGGTTTTATCTCGGATAAAATCGGCAGAGAAAAAACATTTACTTTAGGGTGTCTTGTCTCGATTTTGGGTCTGTTTATACTTTTGCTTCTTAAAAAAGGTTCCCATAGTTGGATACCTTATTTGTATGCAATTTTTTTTGGTCTGGGGATGGGAATGAATGGACCTGTTCTGGGAGCAGCATTAGCTGATATATTCCATAGTAAAAATTTCGGTTCTATTAACGGGTTTACGATCTTGGGTTTCGGGTTGGGAGGTATTGTGGGACCCTGGTTTGGAGGATTTATATTTGATACTGCAAAGAGTTATTCTGTAGCCTTAATAGTAGCCATTCTGGTAACCTGCGTAGCTTTTACCCTTTTGTGGGTCGCAGCTCCCAGGAAAATAAGAAAGCCCGGGTGAAACGACTGGAAGTTATTTTGTTAAGTTTTTTTCTCCTTTGTCGATGCCTGAAACAAAAGAAGTTGCTCTTCCTTTGTCTGGATGAGATTGGATACTCCTAGCCCAATTAACCTTATTCTCCGATCTGGAGGAGTCCTTTCCTCAAAAAGCTTTTTTGCCACCTCTTTAATAACTTCAGTTGAACTGATAGCTGAATCAAGGGTGATTTGCCTGGTGATAGTAGTAAAATCTGAATATCTCACCTTTATCTTTATAGTCCTCGCCCGGAGTCTATCTTTCCTTAAGGATCTTCCTAAACCTTCGCTTAATATGAGAAGGTAGTCTTTGATTTTCTCCGGATCTCGTATGTCCTCCTCAAAAGTTATCTCCTCTGAAATAGATTTAGCCTCATGCTCCGACTCTACCAAACTTTCATCAATACCTCTTGCCAGTCGGTAAAGATTCTCTCCCTGCTTTCCAAACGCATTCTTCAACCTCCTTAGAGACACCTGTTTCAGCTGACCTATAGTATAGATGTTCATCTCTGCCAGTTTTTTTTCGGTAACCTCACCCACTCCCCAGATCTTACCAACCGCTAGATTTTTCAGGATCTGGTCGATATCCTCTTTTTCTATCACGGTGAACCCATCTGGTTTTTGCAAGCCCGAAGCCAGTTTTGCCAGAAACTTGTTGGGAGCAACTCCCACCGAGCAGGTAAGACCAATCCTTTTCTTAATGTCTTCTTTTATTCTTCGGGCAGTCTTTATAGCTTCCTCAAAACTTTTCGTAGTTTCAGTCAGATCCAGGAAAGCCTCATCTAAAGAGATGGGCTCTACTTTAGAGGTATAAGACAGAAAGATTTCTCTAATTCTCTGGGAAATCTCGCGGTAGCGCTCAAATCTGGGAGGAAGGTATATTCCCTGAGGACAAAGTTTCCTTGCTCTAGACATTGGCATAGCACTCGTTACCCCGTATTTTCTGGCCTCGTAGGAAGCAGTGGATACTACTCCTCTTTTACCCATCCCTCCTACGATGAGAGGCTTATCTTTCAGGTCAGGATTGTCTAGTTTTTCTACTGAGGCGTAGAAGGCATCCATATCTACATGGATAATGGAGGACATTAGATCTCCCTGGTTACGGCGTAGATTGCCGACACATTGTACCACAGCCGGAGGGAAGCTGCAAGATAGCTTTGTTTGACTTTCCCAGGGGGAGATATATCATGGTCAGATTGAAGCTAGCACAGCAGGTAGATTGCTGTGAGAAGATCCAGAGCCGATGGCTCCAGGAAAGGTTGATGCTCTACCCCGACCCTGATCTTTCCTGGTGGGACCGGCTTTCTTAAGAAACCCGTTGAAGGTACCGATATGCTGAACAACAGAGCGTTGGTGGTGTTGCCGCTCTCTCTATTCACGGCCATGGTGGGGTTAGGGATCATTGCTCCCCTTATGCCTATATATGCCCGCAGTCTCGGAGCTACCGGTATCTGGCTGGGAGTAATCCTAGCCGGGTTTTCCCTCTCCAAGCTAATCTTTATGCCTCTGATAGGCAGGCTCTCCGATAGACGGGGAAGGAAGATCTTTCTCTGTTTGGGCCTGCTCATGTATGCTCTCATCTCCCTGGGCTACCTCGGAGTCAGAGGCCTCTACCAATTGGCGGGAATGAGAATTCTCCATGGTTTTAGCTCGGCCATGGTCATTCCTATTGGGATGGCCTACATTGGGGAAATATCTCCCGAAGGAAAAGAGGGAAGCTACCTGGGGATATTTAACCTCTCTCTTTTTCTAGGTTGGGGAAGTGGTCCTCTGTTGGGAGGATTTTTGGTTGACTCTTTTGGGTTTGCCTCCGCCTTCTATGCTCTAGGATGCCTGAGTGCACTGGCCTTAGTTTTGATTATGATCTTTCTACCCGGGCAGCAGAATCGGCCTTCGAAAACCTCCTCTCGAGAATCAACCTCGCTAAGACAGCTTCTCAGAATACCGTCAATGAGAGCTATAATGTGCATCCAAGCTGCTGGCGCTGCCGGCAGAGGATCCCTAATGGTATTTCTCCCTGTTTTTGCTGAATCTTTAGGTATCAAAGCTTCCGAGGTCGGTTTATTGGTGTCGGTTAATATCCTGCTGGCGGCTTTGCTTCAAGGTCCCTTCGGCAGGATTGCCGACAAGTACAGTAGAGTATTTCTGGTAGTACTGGGAAGTACGACAGCATCCTGCGCCATTCTTATCATGCCCCTGGTTCCAAACTTTCGGGGACTTCTCCTCATGGGGATCGTTATGGGTGTTGGAGGTGGCATTTCTCGGCCTGCGGTAGCTGCCATTGGGGCGAAGCTGGGAAGGTCCGCCGGCATGGGGACCACCATGGGCCTGCTAAACACGGGGATAAGTATGGGCATGATAGTGGGGGCCATGGTGGGGGGATTGGCTATGGACCTACTCGGCTTAACCTCCGTATTCTATCTTGTTGGCACCCTGGGTCTGGTAGGAACCATCACCTTTTATCAGCTCATGATAATTTGATTTACAACTTATGGTTCTAGCATACTAAATCCCGCTCTCAGAAAACGTTGATAGCTTTTCATTTTATTCATTTAGGTTGGACATTCCAATCTATAAAATTTCTGTTGGGCCTTAATATTTCTTTTTTCTCAGTCATTCTATCTGCTCCCTTAGCGGGTGAGGAACAAATAATTATCATATTAGCAGTGGTCTAATCCCTTCTCATCTTGATTCTTAAGATAAGGGCTGTTAATGTTACTAGCAGAGCAAGAATGGACAGAAAGACAAAACTCATTTCGTATGAGCCTGTTTTATCTCTGATCAGACCAGCCATGTAAGGACCGAAAAACATTCCTATGCCACTTCCCATGGAGAGGATGCCAAAGCCTAATCCTAAATTCTTGGGCTTCAAAATTTTTGATGGAAAAGAGAAGACTGGGGCTGGAACAAATGCCACTGCCACGGCCATAAGAATCATGGGAAAGAGGAAATTGGTTGACCTGGTAACAAGATAAATAGCGGTCGCTAGAACTGCCCCACCCACTCCGATGAAAACATCGTTATTACTAACCTTATCTACTAAGCGACCAATTACCGGGCTTAAGCCTAACGAGCCCCACATAAGTAGACTGGCAAGAAAACCGGCAAAGCCGATACTGTATCCCTTTGAGATGAAAAAATCTGGTGCAAAAGTCGAAAAGGAGATGGCCGTTGCATTAAACCACATCCAGCAAAATCCTACCAACCAAATCGAGATCCCAACCTTAAGTAAGCTTAAGAACAGGCCTGTTACCTTTTCTTCCTTCTCATGGGTTATTTTTTGCGGTGGGTTTGGTGCAGGTTTATAAAGGATCAGAAAGGATGCTAGCCCTACTACCCCTATCATCACAGTAATAAACATTGGCATTCGCCAACCTAAACTCTCACCCAACCTACCAAAAGTTGTAAAACATATGATTGTACCAACAGGCATTGCAGTATTAAAGATTCCCATTGCCGTTCCTATCTCATGTCCTCCAAACCACTGGGAAAGCATTTTGGCAGCCACTATGGAAATAGTTACTGCTCCAACCCCGGCAATAATTCTTCCTAAACCAGCATAAAGAAAAGCACCACTAACAGCAAAGATTAACGTCCCTACAATTACCAGAATTAGAGAAATCACACCCGTCTTGAAAGGACCCCAACGGTCAGAAAGAAAGCCAGCTAAAATCGCTAAGAATATGGTTGGCAATGCAAAAA
>JBHIAL010000068.1:0-6527 GCA_046758525.1 bacterium | reverse complement strand
ACACGGTATGGTTTCGAATCGTTCGCCTTTTTGGCTATCCTCTTATGGATTGGACTAATTGTATTGGAACGATGTAACTATAGCACTTTTGGCAGGGTTAGTCAAATTTCAGGTTCTTTTGGCTACAACGGAGGTCAAAGGATCTAAAGGCCACTTGCAAATTTCAACATACCTATGGGCATTTATTTTCCCATACCGGCGAGAATTCCCTTGACGAAGTATTTCTGAAGCAAGAGGAAGATGATGAGGGGCATGATAAGAGATATCAATGATCCGGCGCTCAGAAGATTCCATTCCGGTGCGTATCTACCCTTTAAGTTAATAAGTCCCACTGTTAAAGGCTGTATTTCCTGAGTTTTAAGAAAGACCAATTCAAAAAGTAGGCTATTCCACACCCATACAAATTGAAATATAGCTAGTGAGGCTAAGGCAGCTCCAGAAAGAGGCAGAATCATTTTCCAATAAATTCTAAATTCTGAACAGCCATCTATCTTAGCAGCATCAATTAATTCGGGGGGTATGGAAACGAAGAAATTTCTTAAAAGGAATATAGCAAAAGGTAGCCCAAAGGAGCTGTGAACCAGAATAATGCCGATATAGGTATTAAGAAAACCCAGAAATTTCAAGAGTTTGAGTAAGGGGACGAGGACCATTTGGAGAGGAACGATCATCATGGCTATGCAGCCAAGAAAAATAAGATTCTTCCAGCGGAATTTTGACCAGGCAAAGCCATATGCGGCAAGAGAGGCAAAGAAGATAGGAATTACGGAAGAAGGTACAGTAATTATAATACTATTTAGAAAGTACCTCGCCATGCCCTTTTTTGCTAAAACAGTCCCATAGTTTTTAAAAGAGAGAGTTAGGGGAGAGAAATTCCACCATCCGGCAGTTATTTCTGCCATTGGTCTAATTGAGGCAACCGCCAGACCGAGGGTTGGGATAAGCCATATTACTGAAACTATAATAAAAAATAAGTGCAAAAATATCCTGCCAGTTTTTATTCTCATTCCGACATCCCTTTGGCTATTTGCTTAAGGTAGGGGATGGATGCTATTATGACGATAAGAAACAACATGACCGCGATGGCGGATCCATACCCCATCTTAGAATGGTAAAAAGTCTCCATATACATGAAATGGGCTATAACTTCACTGGAGTAAAAAGGCCCACCTTGAGTCATAGTGAAGACAATGTCAAACACTTTGAGAGAATTTATTCCGGTAGTGATAACCACCACCATTAGAGGTGGTATTAGCAAGGGTAGGGTTACATGCCAGAACAACTGCCAGTTATTGGCACCATCTATTTTTGCCGCTTCTGTTATCTGAGGAGGAATGCTCTTTAAACCTGCAGAGATTATGATCATGGAAAATCCACTCCACATCCAGGTTCCGGCAATTATGATACTATATAGGGCAGTTTTAGGGTTACCTAGCCAGGGCTGGGCTAGGCTGGACAATTTAATGAACCTGAGAAGAGCGTTTAGAACACCGAAATCAGGATCATAGATAAATGCCCATATGATACCCCCGGCGACGTACGAGATTACCATAGGAAAAAATACTATTGATTTCACCATACTGGCATACCACAGGTTTCCCTCCAAAAGCACAGCTATAGTTAAACCCAAACCTGTGGTAAGAGAAGTGTATAATACCATCCATATAAGAGTGTTTTTCAAGGCATTTAGAAAAAGGGGGTCATGGAGGAGTTTTAGATAATTTGATAATCCGAGAAACCGCATAGGCGAAAATCCATTCCACTTATGCAGGCTTATATAAAAGGTGGAGATGGTGGGGTAGAACACAAAAATGGCAAAAAGAGCCAACGCAGGCAAAACAAAGATAAAGAAATTTGTTGTCTCTCTTCCTCTCCTCATTTATCAGGTATTACGTCTCTTTTCAAAGCCATCAAAAAAGGCTTCCTTATATCATACTTGAAATATCTCTCCTTCTTAAGATTTTCGGATTGAGGAATTGGTTTTCAATGAGGCAGCCTCTTTTGTGAGAGGCGCGCTGGCTAATCCACAAAAGAGGCTGCACTTTTTTGATCAGGACCAAAGCTCGATCTACTTTCCCATCCTTCCAGCCGAAAATCTCATTTAATAGAGGTCCTCCGCTTTGACTTCCATAGTATTGAGTATATCTTCGAGTAATGTGGGATTGTCAAAAAACCTTTGAAGCTGAGCCCGGAACACGGTGCTTAATTCAGTGGGTATCATATCGTCTAGATCGAATACAACCACATAGTTTGATAGAGCCAGAGCTTCCTTCTTAGCATTAGCATCATAGAAATCGAGAGTAACTAGTTTATTGGGTGCTATGAGTCCACCCCTTTCAACCCATATCGCTTGCGCCTCTGGTGAGGCAAGAAAGTCTACCAGTATTTTGGCTTCTTCTATACCTTTGGCACCTTTGGCAATATTAACTATATCTGCTCCCACCGTTATGGCCATCGGAAAACTGGGGTCAATTATGGGATAGGTGAAAAAGGTAAAGTCAACCCCGGGTTTCCAGCCAAATTCTGCCTGAGTCATTCCATTGATCCATCCTCCCATAAGCTGCATTGCCGCTTCACCTTTGGTTCTCTTCATAAATGACTCGTAGAAACCGTACCCAAGTGGATTAGGAGCAAAGTAATCTTTATCTATTAAATCCTTAATTACCTCAAATGTCTCTACGACTTTGGGGTGTTTCCAGCTTATTTCATGCCTTATCAATTTGTTGTAGAGTTCAGGTCCAGCTACTTTGAGAAAAGTGTTTTCAAACCAGTCTGTCAAAGGCCAAGCATCCTTTGCGCCTGTTATAAGCGGGGGTTTGCCTGCCTCTTTAAACTTGGCACCGATATCCAGGAATTCATCCCAGTTTTTTGGCTCCTTTAAGCCCAGCTTCTCAAATTCTTTAATAGTGTACCAAAAGCAACTCTTGGAATTGGATTTAATCCATACTCCGTACACGTGATCTTCATAGCTGCCCATTTTCTTCCAGGATTCGCTATAATATCGGTCCCAACCTTTTTCCCTCCAGACATCGTCCAGGGCAAGCAACTGGTCAGCTCTGGCCAGTTCTCCCATGAAGGCCGGCCAGGGATGTGCAAATACAGCAGGAGGATCACCCGCTGCAAATTTCGTCATCAACAAAGCTCTGTATTCCTCTGATGGGGTTTGCTGCCTTATTAGCTTGATGTCCGGATGAAGTGCTTCAAATCGATCTAGTTCTGCGTTGAAATTCTCTCCCTCTCCTCCACCCCACATATGGCTGATTTCCACTGTTCGTTGGGCCTGCACCTGGATTGAGAAGCCCCAGATGAACACTCCTACCAGAGCTGCCAAAACAACTAACCGTCCTCTTTTTTTATTTACCATTTTTTCTTACCTCCTTAAAAACATTTCACCTTTCTTCAAAATCTTTGATTTGGTCAAAGATCCTAGCTAGACTGGCCTATCTTATCACCTCACCTCCCGTCAGGCTTTTGTTTCTAGCCTTTTCTTATACCCCTCTTTTATGAATAAAGACCATAATGCTTTAAAGTTGGTTAATGGATCTTCATAGTATTTGGATGTTATTTCAAATAAATTTGGTGCTGGTACAATTTTTTTATTGGTAAACTCCCGGAGGACATTGCCTGCAAGCTTTACAGATCCATTTGCTCTTGTTATTCCAAAGAACCTTTCATGAATACACTTATCAAAAGGAGGCTTCTCCCACAGACTTCTATCATAATCTGAGAAACACCATGCTAAAGCACCCAAAGAACCAACTCGACGCAAACCTTCCAGAGTGTTTCTGTAATACTCAGCAGCTTCCTCTTCACTCGCTAGATAAGCATTGGCTGTGCCTGAGGTAGATTTCTTCATTTCAATATACTTCGAGGTCTCGCCGGGCGGAACAGTCGGAAGCCCAAATTCTTCAAATAAAACGGATTTTTTTCCTAGCGATTGGGTAAGTAAATTACAAAAGGGAACAAAATCTGGATTAACTGGGTCAATAACTATTTTTGAGTAGTTGGGGTAGCCGTGCATGCAAAGCAGATCTAAAATTTTTCCTGCGTCTGAAATCCAATTGGTAACTACTTCAGCCTCTAAATTCTCTTGATGAAATCCACCGGTAATTGGATGATGATTATCCACTCTTTTTATTTCTTCTACTAGACTTTGCAGCCATTTTTTTGCCGCCTTATGGCTTCCTGGCATAGCGAGATTTTCAACTTCATTAGAAATATCCCAAGCATAGATGGCCGGATGACCCGAAAATTCCGAAGTGATTACCTTAACTTGCAGCTTTTGGGCATCAAGCATTGTTTCGTTTTCAAATAAGTTTTTTATCGGATAATCTATTAACTTTCCTTTGGTAAGAGTTGGATGCCTGTAAAACTTGGCTTTTTTATCTAAGGACCACTCTGGTAACAAACTTATACCGCTCATGAAACCGCAGAAAAATGTTGGTATAATTTTAAGCTCATATCTCTCTCCCATATCAAGGACTTTTTTAAGGTTTTTTAAAGCGCTGATGTCAATTTTGTCAGGTTCTGGCTGAAACTCTTCCCAGTCTAAAAATATACGCACAACATTAAGGTTCATATCCCTAATTTCTCCAAATTCGTCTCTGACCTCTTCTTCATCAAAATCTTTCCACCAATACATAGCTTTTCTTCGTGGCCAATAATTAACACCTACCAAAAATTTATTTATTCCATTCATCCTTTTAGAAATCACTGCTTATTCCTTTCATCTTCTTAAACAAAATCTCTCCTTCTCCAGCTTTTCTCTCTCAGCCTCTGGTAAAAAACCTGTTTTTCTTATCGTGGGAGACATGACCTTGGTAATTCTTGCCAACCCACCTCATTCCCTTTAGTACATGAAAACGGATACTTTTCTAAATATATATAACTACGAGTATAAGTCAAGTATCCCCCCCACTGCCACTAAATGGGGTTTCCCCTCATTTTTGGCAAATAATTTTTTTCTAGTATTATAATAGAGGTAGTATCATTTAATCTCATCTCTCATAATAAAAGCAAGAAGGTAATATGAAATTCTTAATTGTCGGAGATAAAGAAGAACCACTTCTCTACGAATATTTCGATAAAAGACGCTTTCCAGGGATAGATTTGATTCTATCAACTGGAGATCTGAGAGCAGGGTATCTTTCTTTTCTTATGACTATGTTTAACAAGCCCCTGTATTATGTAAGGGGGAATCATGACATTATTTATAGAGAGAAACCTCCAAAAGGTGGAAGAAATATTGATGGTCAAATAGTGACTTATAAAGGAGTGAAAATACTAGGGCTTGAGGGCTCTATGTGGTATGGAGGAAGAGGTATAGAATATAGGGAAATAGATATGTGGTGGAAAGTGCTGAAACTTAGGCCGCGGATTTGGCTTAAAAGAGGGCTGGATGTTGTTCTTACCCATGCTCCTCCTCAAGGCACACATGAGGGAAAGGACCAATGTCATAAAGGATTTAGCTCTTTTAGAGATTTAATCCTTCGTTATCAACCTCGCTATTTTATTCACGGTCACCAGCATCTTATCTATCCTCATGCTGGCGAGCGGGTGACTCAAATAGGCAAAACCCAAGTTATCAATTGCTATGGTTACTACATCCTGGAGAATGTCTGAGGTAAGGATCTACCTGGTATCTTCCTTTACAATCGGCTCTTCACCTCTTAAAGCTAATTTTGGCATCGCCTTCGTCCTCTCGTTGATTTTTTGCACATCTACCATTTCTATCTAAGAGATATCTCTCTAGCAGAGCTTTGGTTCTCATTACTCCCTGAAACTGGTCCCCGCGGCCTTCAAATTCAATAGATAAATACCCCTCGTACCCTACCTTGCGTAAAATATCCAAACAACGACTCATATCTATAATCTTTTCCTCCCCTCGGGAATCAAACTCATAAGTCTTCGCATGAACCAAAAAAGCGTAAGGAACAAGTTTTTGTAAGCTATCGTACCTTTCTTCGGGAGGGAAGTTTCCAAAATCAGGACAAGTCCTGAGATTAGGTGAATTCACCTCCTGAATAATTCTAAGGATTGCCTCCGGCTGGTTAGATACTCCCCCATGGTTCTCTATGAGAACTTTCATTCCTATCCTCTCTGCATAATCCACCAACTCCCGGTAGGATAGGATTATCCTGTCTAAAGCAAAACGATCCTCGCTTTCCCCTGTATTCACTCTGATAGAAGGAGAACCCAGTTCTTTTCCCACATCTAGCCATCTCTTTAGGGCCTCAATGTCTTTTTTTCTATTTTTCTCGTCCACTTGAGAGATATCTCCAATATCCACAGGAATATTTACTACCTCAAGGTTATGTTTAACCATTTTCTTTTTCATCTTGCTTAAAAAAGAAGGTTCCAGAGAAGAAAAGTGCATCTGGCAAGGTTCAACGGCATTTATACCAAACCTTTGCCTACACACTTCCAGAAATTTCAATAGATCCATGCTTTTGGAAAACTCCCGATGCAGACTCCAGCTACTTACAGCTATTTGCATAATTTCTCTCCTTGCTTAAGGTGAATCTAAT